>NZ_JBIMCW010000003.1:0-274837 GCF_048552295.1 Acinetobacter legionensis | reverse complement strand
CGTGCCATAAAATACTCCATATATTGATGTTTATAACATCATTTGGGGAGCAAAATATCACTTATAAGTGTTGTTCAAATTTCCTGATCCACCTCTTTACAACAGCCCACTCTGTTAGGTGTTCAATCACAATAATAAAACTTGCTGAATTTAAGCGAAAAATTTCGGCTTCTTCAGTTTGAGCAATCGCTTCATTTAATACAGAACCTAACTGTATTAAGACCTCATCACCTGCCGTATAACTATTCAATTGATTAAATCGCTTGAAGTTATCTAAATCAATTTTCAGGAATGATAGATACGTTTCATGGCTTTTTTGCCAAACTCTGTTTAAATAATGCTCAAAAGCAAAAGCATTTTGTAAACCTGTGACAAAGTCTAAATAGAGATGATCATGCAATTTTTTATTATTTTGCAAAAGTACATTTTCACGACGCTTCAAACGCGTTATATCTGAGCAAACCACCACAACTCGTTCAATCTCATCATATTGATTACGTATTGCTTTAAAATAAGAAAGATAAAATTTTCCTTTTACATAGAATTCTTGTTCAAAATAGTTATTTTTCTTTGCAAAATAACGCATTGCTTCATGAAAATGTGTATAGACTACAGTTGAAAATGTATTCAGTAACTTGTCAAATAGATAAAGTGCGTCACTTTCATAAATATCTGCAAACTTTTGATTTACCCCCAAAAATCGTGCTTCTTGATCAAATAATGCAATAGGCAAAGGAATTTGTGAAATAAAAGAAACCAGATGTAATTTATCGATGTCTTGTAAATATTCAAAAACTTTGATGTCTTCAAGGCTATCTCGTAGTTTTTTAGACTCTTGTTCCATACGCCACCTCGAAGCCAATAAATTTTAATCTATTGAAATCAGCATTTAATGTATTAATTTTTTACAACAGCAAATAATCAAAATTGCTATCTCATAAAGTAAGTATGATAAAATACTGCAAACATTTTGCCACACACAATACAAAATTAGTACTTTTATTGATATAAATCACAAAAAAATAAACCTTGCGAGCGCAAGGTTATTAAAATTTCAACGTAAAAATTACTTAAGTAGAAATTAGAACGTATATAAATCTATCAAAAACTATCTGCTGGCACCCGAACCCAGCCCTCCATCAATACACGTGCACTACGACTCATCATTGCTTTCTTGACAACCCATTGCCCTTTTTCGTTCAAAGCCTGTGCCCCTACACGAAGTGTTCCAGATGGATGTCCAAAGCGTACCGCCTCACGCTCACCACCTCCTGCGGCTAAATTCACTAAGGTATTTGGAATTGCTGCTGCCGTACCAATTGCGACTGCAGCTGTTCCCATCATGGCATGATGTAATTTACCCATTGATAATGCACGTACCAATAAATCTGTGTCCGTTTCACTCACTTGTTTACCACTCGAAGAGGTATAGCTTTTAGCTTTGGATACAAATGCAACTTTAGGAGTATGCTGACGATTTATCGCCTCACTGATGTCTTTGATTAAACCCATTTTTACAGCACCATACGCACGGATTTTTTCAAAACGTGCTAATGCAGCGACATCACTATTGATATCTTCTTGTAGTTCAGTTCCGTTGTAGCCAATCTCTTCAGCATTTAAGAAAATTGTAGGAATACCCGCATTGATCAAAGTTGCTTTAAATGTACCAATTTCAGGCACATCTAAGTTGTCAACGACATTACCTGTAGGGAACATGGCTCCACCATCTTCACCATCATCGGCGGGATCTAAAAATTCAATTTGAACTTCTGCAGCAGGGAAAGTGACACCATCCAATTCAAAATCACCCGTCTCTTGAACTAGACCCTGTGTAATAGGAACATGAGCAATAATTGTCTTATGAATATTGGCTTGCCAAATCCGAACCGTACAAATGCCATTCTCTGGAATGCGATCAGTAGCAACAAGACCATTACTAATTGCAAATGAACCAACAGCTGCAGTTAAATTACCGCAATTACCACTCCAATCTACAAACGCTTTATCAATAGACACTTGCCCAAAAAGATAGTCAACATCATGATTAGGTTGCGAACTTTTAGCCAAAATAACTGTTTTACTGGTACTTGAGGTTGCCCCACCCATCCCATCAATTTGCTTTCCATAAGGATCTGGACTACCTATGACTCTAAGTAATAACTGATCACGTGATTGCCCTGCTATTTGTGCACGTTCAGGTAAGTCATCAAGCTTAAAAAAGACACCTTTACTAGTACCACCACGCATATAGGTTGCTGGGATTTTGATTTGTGGTGCAGAACTCATTTTTTCGTATTCCTTTAAATTCTCTTTGTTGTATCAAATAATGAATCATCATTCAGTTTTATAGTACCCTTTTTGGAATGAAAATACTGATAAATTAACTCAAATATTCAATAAATCTTGGCACAAAGATTAAAAGTTAAACAGTTTAAATATGGTTTGAAAATTATTACTTATGATTATTTTATTGAAAATTAACAAAAAAATTAAAAATCCTATTTTTTGACTTCATAGTTCCTTCCCATACATCCATCGTATACTAGGCTAAAAGTAACCAATCTATTACAATAATTAAATTCGCATAAATAGAGTTGTACACATTGAGCAACGAGTCTACACAATTACAGCGTGGACTTAAGAATCGTCATATCCAATTGATTGCCATGGGTGGCGCAATTGGTACAGGATTGTTCTTAGGTTCAGCACATGTGATCGAAAAAGCTGGGCCATCCATTATTTTGGGATATGCCATTGGTGGTTTGATCGTTTTTTTAATTATGCGTCAGCTTGGAGAAATGATTGTACATGAACCAGTAGCTGGTTCTTTTAGCCATTTCGCCAATAAATATTGGGGTAAATTTCCTGGGTTTTTAACAGGTTGGAACTATTGGATGCTTTACGTCCTAGTTGCAATGACTGAATTAACTGCTGTTGGCAAATACATCAATTATTGGTGGCCTGAAATTCCCAATTGGATATCTGTACTGTTCTTCTTTGTTGTGATTACACTGGTAAATCTAGGAAATGTAAAGTTTTACGGTGAATCAGAATTTTGGTTATCCATTATTAAAGTCACTGCGATTGTTGCAATGATTGTGTTTGGTATCTATTTAGTTCTGACCGCAGATGTAAGTTCAGGTATTGCTTTTTCAAACTTATGGTCACATGGCGGTTTTTTTCCAAATGGATTTGACGGCTTATTTTATATGCTGGCTTTCCTTATGTTTGGTTTTGGTGGTATTGAATTAGTTGGTATGGCTGCTGCCGAAGCCAAAGACCCAGAAAAAACGATTCCTAAAGCAATTAATCAAGTCGTTCCTCGTATTCTCATCTTCTACGTAGGCTCAATGATTATTCTTTTGTCTTTAGTTCCATGGAACCAATTGAATTTTGGTGGTTTAGATAAAAGCCCATTCGTTATGGTCTTTAGTATGATTGGGATTGCATGGGCAGCTCATCTGGTTAACTTTATTATCTTAACTGCGGCACTATCTGTTTATAACAGTGGTATGTATGCCAATAGCCGTATGCTTTATGGTTTAGCAAAACAAGGCAATGCACCTAAAATCTTTACTAAAACCAATAAACATGGTGTTCCAATTCCATCGGTATTACTTTCTGCATTTTTAATTTTGGGTTGTGTACCTTTAAATTATTATTTACCAGAAGATGCCTTAAGTCATTTGATGTATGTGGTCGTTGGTGCTTTAGTTTTAAACTGGCTTATGATTACACTCACCCATTTGAAGTTTAAGCGCGCTCTACGTTTGACCAATCAAACCAGTAAATACCCCGCACTCTGGGCACCTGTTAGTAATTTCGTTGTAATTATTTTTATTGGTATCGTTTTATATATCATGTGGGATCAAGGATTTAAAGAGTCAGTATTGATGATTCCCGTATGGATTACACTGATGTTAGTCTTGTTTGATATTTTAAATCCAAATGAAATAAAGACTGAAGAAAAATAAATCCAACGCAAAGCTATTATTTAGATAATAGCTTTTTTTTCATATGTATATACGGTAAATTATTGACTTATTGTGCCCTTAGCTTAACTGGATAGAGCAGTTGCCTCCTAAGTGACAGACGTGGGTTCAAGTCCCGCAGGGCGCACTATTGAAAAAGCAAGAAGTGAAGGTCTCTTTTTTATAAAAATTTAATATAAAGCGATTTATATAACCTGATAAATTTATATTTCACTCCAATTAATTGTTTAAATTTCACTCAATCCATCAATTACTTAAATATCTAAATTTTATTGTTTTATATCTATAAATTTGTAATATCCCTCTAAATAATCACATCTTTATATATTTTTCTATATTCTCGCAAATCAAAAAAAACTACATAGTTCATTTTTTTTTTACTAATTCACCCTCTAGAGTATTTACTCTTATTTTTTATATGCTATTTTGTAAATAGAAGTAACTTTGAGTTGATTATTTAAGTATCAAAATTATTTCTCATTCAAAACTTAAGTACTTCAAAGTATTCATTTTATTATATTAGGGAAAAATTAAAATGAAATTAAAAAATTTATCAATCGCGATAATTGCTGCAAGTTTGCCAATGACTGGTGTTTTTGCCGCAGCAATGGATCGCTCAGGCCAATCTATTTCGGCATTCCTTCAACCTAATAATTATTTTGAAGCTGGTATTTCAGTTTTAGACCCGACTGTTGAAGGCCGAGAAGCTGGCGATACACCTAAACCATATCGTGAAATTGATGATATGGGTGGGGATTATTACTTTCCATCTGCCGCTATTAAATTACAACTCACTGATCAAGTATCATTCGGTCTATTGTATGACCAACCATTTGGCGCGGATGCAAAATACTCTGGTGAAAATGCATTTGTCTCTTCTAATGGCGATACGGTATTACCTCAAGATAGATTGACAGCGCTTCGTGCTAGTACTATTGCTAAAAATGTAAATTCACAAGTTGTTGACCGAGCAACACAGCAAGCAATTGCGATGACTGGTTCTCCAACACCACCTCAAGCTGTAATTGATCAAATTGCAACGCAAATTCGAGGAAATGCAAATGCAATGGCTTTGATCACAACAGGCGTAACACAAGCTGTAGATAAAGGTATTGCAGGGGCTAATAGTACACTGGGTAAAGGCAGTACTGAAGTTAAAGTTGACACCCAAAATATTTCAATGATTTTTGGTTTTCAACCTATAGCTAACTTGAACTTCTTTGGTGGTGGTGTATACCAAACCATTAAAGGAAATGTAAGCCTTCGTGGTCAAGCATATAGTTTATACAATGGCTATGATGCTAACATCAAAGAAACTGGCGGTGTAGGTTGGTTAGCAGGTGCTGCTTATCAAATTCCAGATATTGCCTTAAAAGCATCGGTAACTTACCGCTCTGAAATCGATCATGATGTCAATATTAATGAATCGATTCCTACGCTTGGAGCATTAGCATTACTCGGTGATAGCGGAGCTGCTGCTGCACAAGCAATTGCCGCTTCAAATGGTAAAACGACAATTACGACACCACAGTCGGTCAACATTGATTTACAATCAGGGATCATGGCAAATACAGTTGCATTTGCAAATCTTCGTTGGGTGAACTGGAAAGACTTTTCAATCCGCCCATTAAAGTTTGGTCAAGTTTCTGAAGCAGTTGGTCCAATTGTTGGTCGTCCAAACGGATTTAACCTCGTTGAATATTCTGATGATCAATATACAGTGACAGCTGGTCTCGGTCGTAAAATTAATGACCAATGGGCAGGTAATGTCTCAGTGGGTTGGGACTCAGGTGCTGGTAACCCAGTTTCAACTTTAGGCCCAACAGAAGGTTATTGGAATGTAGGTTTAGGTGTTCAATATAGCCCTACACCTGCGACTTTCATTGCTGGTGGTGTTAAATACTTCTGGTTAGGCGATGCTAAAGCACAAACGGGTGCTCAAGCAGGTAGTGATGCCTATGTTGCAGAATTTAAAGATAACAATGCAATCGCTTATGGTTTAAAAATGGGTTATAGATTCTAAGAATCTATACTGATAAAAAATCCCACTCTAAGTGGGATTTTTTATCTTAGAAATTTAAATTTTTAAAAATCATAAAAAGAAACTTCACCTGTTTCTAGAGAATATTCAGCACCAACGACTTTCAATTTACCTTTTGCAATTAAGTTTTCTAAAACAGCTGAACCATGGCGCAATTGATTAACAGAGGCAAAAACATTTGATTTCACTGCATGCATAGATAACTTTTCTAAATCATCTTTCAATTCAGTTTGCATTAAAATTTCAACTGACGGACGTACACGATTCACAATTGACATGAGATTTGCAGAAGGAGGTGTGTTGGGATTCTTAAGTGCTTCAATCGTTGAATGAATCGCACCACAATGGCTATGCCCTAAAACAACAACCAATGGACAACCAAAACTATCTGCGGCAAATTCCACACTCCCCACTTGCGATGGCGCAACAATATTACCTGCAACACGAATCACAAATAAATCGCCAAAACCTTGGTCAAAAACCATTTCTGCTGGGACACGTGAATCCGAACAGCCTAAAATAATTGCAAATGGCTCTTGATTGTCCATCATTTCAGATCGTTGCTGATGCGTCAAAAATTTAGTCAGATTTGTTTCACCATGTGCAAAACGTTCATTACCCTGTTTTAATCGTTCTAAAGCTTCTTGAGCGGTTAGCATGTCTTCGTTCCATTGTGTGGAGATTTGCATTATTTTAATGCCGTAAAATTTGAAAGTCACTGACTAAAAATAAACTCTGTTACAATTTTTGTTATGCATGGTTTATCTACCAAAACTTAAACAATATGTGGACATAACTCACATTTTCAATAAAATTATTTAACCAAACTACAAAATAATCTTTATATTAGTTGAGTTAGAAGCTTAAAGTATGGCAAAAAACTTACAAATAAGACTTTCTCGGCAAATGTTGAAAAAATTATGATCATGAATAATATTTTTACTTTATATAATGCCTAGTCTTTTACTCGGAACCCTATGCATGTCTGAACTGTCCCATAAAAAAACTCTTCATTTTTTAAACAGCATATTGTTAAGTTTGACTGCGATCGGTGTATTGTTTTTAACTAGCCACAATGCAACCGCTAGTACACCAGAATATGTGGATTATTTAAAAATTGTACAAGAAGAACGTGCTTGGGCAGGCTTAAGTTCTAAAACATTGCGTGTAGGTGATGTTATTTGGTCTTATAGTGAAGGTGGGTCTAAAGATAAACCTACTGTTTTACTGATTCATGGCTTAGCCAGCAGCCGTGATACATGGAATGATATTGCGCAGTCATTAACCCCTTATTATCATGTCATTATTCCAGACTTACCTTCTGCTGGAACTACCCAAGTCCCAGCCAATTTTGATTTATCTGTGCCGAATGTAACAGAGCAACTTAGACGCTTTATTGAAGCCGCACATATTCAAGATAATTTAAATATTGCAGGACACTCATTGGGTGGAACCATTGCAATGTTTTATGCTTCGCAGTACCCTTTTGATACTAAAAGCTTATTCTTGATGAGTACTGGCGGTATTTTTAAGTCGACAAACACCAATTATCTAAGAAATCCTATCTATCTAAAACAGTTATTGATCACCCAAAAAGGCGATTTGGATTTTGTAATGAAAAAGGTGATGTTTAATCCACCTTTTACTGCCCGTGTAATTAAAGATGAACAAGAAAAGTTATTTATTGCTAAATCTCAAGACACTGCCAAAATTATCAATCAAATTGATGCCCTCAATCGACTATATACCCCTGCAACCTTTACCACAATGTTAAAAAACATTGAGGCACCCACCATGATTCTTTGGGGTGAACAAGATCAGATTGTAAATGCAGATGTTGCAAATGAATTAAAGTCGGTATTAAAACGTGCTGAAACACCGATTATTCTAAAACATGTTGGACACATGCCCCTACTCGAAGCACCTGAACGAGTTGCAGATCAGTATTTAAGCTTTTTAAATAAGGTACAGCCCTTGCAAAATCCATTGTCTGATCAAACACATGGACAAATTGAGCTCAAAAAATGAAAAATCAACTTATTGAACAATTGATCGAAGCCCAACTTGGCTTTTTAGACCAAGAGTTTTCACAGATAGATACGATTAAAATTGAGTTTACTGAATTTTATCACTGGTTTAGAAAACAGCCTTTAAAACAAATTTGGTCTTTTGCACAAATCCATGATTTATTGTTAAAGCAAATTTTAGCAACGCCTGCAAATAACTTTCTCATTGAGCAAATCGCTGAACATATTCGTTTTGCATTGATTCATCCAAGTAACGATGAAACCTTAATTGAAGATATTATTCCAGTCACCACAATTGATAAAATTGCCCAATATGTCGCAAGTAAATCACGTCATCGTCAAGCCTTGATCAAACGTGTTGTCAATAATCCAGCCTTTTCAAGTATGTTAACCCAACTGATTCATCACTCTATCCAAGATTATATTGATAATTCGGTCATGAATAAAAAAGTCCCGGGGGTGGGACGTTTTATGAAGATGGGGAAATCAGTTTTAGAATCGGTTACCGACACTAATTTAGATGATACGGTTAAGCATTATCTGCAAAAAAATATTATTAAAATTAGCCAGTTGAGTGAACAAGTCATTAATCAACAATTTGATGACAATAAACTTTATCATTTTCAAGCCAATTTATGGCATAAAATTAAAAAAGTACCGATTGCTGTATTGCGTAATTATGTTGAAATTAACGACTTACCTAAAACTGTGGGTATGGGGCATGAGATATGGGAACATATTCGCCAAACAGATTATTTAAAGAAACAAGTACATGATGGTGTACTGACTTGGTATATACGTAATGAAGAGCGACCTTTTGATTTAATTTTAAGTGATATCAACATTGATGAAGCATTGATTCAAAATCAATTACAACAGTTACTTGAACCTGTTATTCAACAGATGCTTGCTTCTCAACACTTAAAAAGTCGTGCACGGATCTATTTGGAAAAATTTTATTATTCCGATGAAACTTTAAAGATTCTAAATATTGAAAAAGGCGTATAAAGCGCCTTTTTCATAACTAAACAGATTTAATGCAATTTAATCTAGCTTTAGAACTTATAAATTAAACCCAAATTGTAACGGCGGCCATCCAGTACATAATTATAAGTCGCTGTATCTATGCTTTTATCAAATAAGTTATAAATACCAGCATTAAACTGTAAGGCATTAGAAGGTTTATAGTTTAGACCAACATCAATCATTGCATACGCTGGTCTACCATCCCCCATAGATGTGCGACTTAAATAGTCAGAAGTTTTACTTCTTACATTTAAGCGGCTCCACATCCCAACTTGATCATTTGTTTGCCAATCTAATGTGGTATTAAACATATGTTTCGGCATTTCATTTAATGGCTTACCTTTAAATGCACCACTCTTTTGTTCGGTATCTGTAAATGTATAATTTGTTGCCCAACGAACATCTGGCGTGATTGCCCAACCCAGAGTTGCCTCTATACCACGCATATTTGCTTTATCGACATTAATACGTTGACTGATAAAGTCAAAGTTTTGACCTAACCAAGAACATCCCATAGTTCCAGAGTCTCCTTGACAGGTACGAATTTCAGTAATTTTATCTTTAAATTCACTATTAAATACGGTAAAACCTGCATCTAAATTGTCATTATTATCCCAGTTAATTGATGCTTCATAATTAATACTTGTTTCTGGTTTTAAATCTGGATTACCTACAATCATACCACTCGACTGACCACCACCTGTTGCTTGTCCCCACCCTGCAACAGTGGCACGTAAGGCCGGAGTTTTATAACCTGTTGATACCCCACCTTTGACAATCCAATTATCATTTAAGGTCCAAACACCATAGACTTTCGGGCTAAAATGATCACCAAAATTTTCATCTTTGTCATAGCGTAATGAAGCCGTTACCGTGAATGGCTCTACAATATTCCACGCATCCTCAGCAAATAATGCCCAGCTATAGCGGTCTAAATTGGTTAATTTTGAGCCACCAATGACTAACTGATTGCCAAAATCCTCAAGCTCTTCTTTTAAATAACTTCCCCCAAAGCTTAAAGCATGGGAACCCAGATTGATTTGGTTCAAAGTATTAAATGTTGTATTGATTGCTTCCATGCTACGTGATGGATTTTCATTTTCCTCACGTTGAATATAAGAATGTGTCTTTAAATCGCCAATTTCACCACGATGAGTCAAACTATATTCGGTACGATAATAATCTGTATATGAGTCTGTTGGGAGCTTACCATTTCGCCCTGGTACATTTGCAATTGTTTTACCTACAGTTTGATCACGGTTTTGAATTGATCGCTGATATTCGAGGTCAATGGTATGCTCAGTACTTGGCGTCAAACTCAGTGTTGCGCCACCTGCACGTATACGTTGCTTATTATAGCCACCAATGATGTCATCTTCATTGCGTTGTGAGAATGTTCCATTCGCCTTTAAACCAAGTAAATTACGGATTAAAGGACCAGAAACATACAGATTTGCTTGATGGATATCCCCAGAATCTCTATTTTCTTGTAGTGTCGTATCTAACTTAACCGAACTTGTCCAAGTATCTGCGACTTTTTTGGTAATAATATTAATCACACCGCCCATGGCATCTGAACCATATAAACCAGACATCGGGCCACGGATCACTTCAATACGTTCAATACTTTCAATACTGGGCATCCAACCTTGCTCAATACCCGAGTTATCACTATTTGGTCGAACTGAACGTGTATTGACCTTTTTACCATCAATCAAAAAAACCGTATAAGCACTTCCCATACCACGAATACTGATATCACTTGAACTGCCACCACCTGTTACGACAACCCCAGGAACGTCTTTGAGTGCATCAGTTATATCTCTATACGCTTTTTTATTAATGTCTTCTTGAGTCAATACAGAAATAGATGCGGCAGCTTGTTTCACCTCTTGCTCAAAACCACTTGCTGTCACAACAATTGTTTCTAATTTAGTTGACTCTGTAGACTGAGAATTAGTTTTATTAGAAGGTTCTTGTGAATCTGCTGCATAGGCAGTACCCATCATAACGGTGATAATGGAGAGAGATAACGCAGATTGGATGATACGGTTAGTAGACATAAGGTATTCCAAAGAGGCTCAGCAATGAATAGACAATGAAGATTTAGATACAATGTGTAATAAAACACCACAGCATTATAAACAATATTAATAACTATTCTCATTTTTATTAACTATTCGGTTATTATTTGGACGTTTATGAGTATATCTTTAAGTTTTTATTCTATTTTTTAAGATTCATTTAAGCTTATCAATATTTAAAAATACAAAAATAAAATTTAGCTATGTGACAACCATAAAAAAACCTCCGAAATCCGGAGGTTTTGAACAACAGTAAAATATCTACATTGATATACAGACTATTTGAAATAAGCACCTTCTGCTTGACTGTGATCAGTCTGATCGACCACACGACCTAGTTCAGGAATATGCTCTTTAAGCGTAGTTTCTACACCTTGTTTTAACGTTACATCAATCGCAGAACAGCCTTGACAACCCCCACCGAATTTTAATACCGCAGTTAAACCATGTTCTTCATCTTCTACTACTTCTACTAGTGCACAGTTTCCGCCATGCCCTGCCAATCCAGGATTAATCTCTGCCTGAAGAATATAGGTAATTCGTTCTTCCATAGAGGCATCTGGACCAACACGTGGTACTTTCGAGTTAGGTGCTCGGAAAGTGAGCTGCCCACCGAAACGGTCTTTGTTGTAATCAATTACAGCATCTTTCAGATATGGAATCGACGGTGTATCAATAAATGCTGGGAAATCAGGATAATCTTGTTTGTAATCTGTTGGAGCAATTTCATCAGGTGCACTGTATGCCATACAACATTCAGCACGTGGGGTACCTGGATTTTCAACAAATACACGAACGCCAATTCCTGGAGTATTTTGCTTCTCCAAAAGATCTTTTAAATACTCTTGCGCATTGGGAGTAATCAATAAATTTGGAATTTCTTCTGCAACCGCAGTATTGGTGTTCTCAGTCGACATAACTCTATCCTCAAGCTGAAGTCGGTATTTTAACTGAAGATGAGGCTGAATGAGTGAAAATCAACTAAAATTGTCGGAATTAACTTAAAAAGATGTAAAAAATATAATCTACGCAAATTTCAACATAACATATACACATAATAAATGGATATAAATCATACACAAATAGATATTTACTGCATTTTAGCTTATCAACAAATTGAGCTTTAAAACGAACAAAATGACAATAATGAAACTTTCTATAAATGAAATACTAAGCTTAATTTTAGATATTTTTATCACTGATTTATTTAATTTATACGACCAATTTATCTGAATTTTGTCATAAAATGCCACCCAAGTATTGAATATGGCATGGATAATGTATACATCTGTATATTAATGATGAAATAAAACGAGATATTTTGCATGTCCAGTTCAATTGATGGTTTACAGTTTCCAGTTCATCCAAAGACTCAAAAAAGTAGCAGCTCGCAAGTCGGTAAAGAAATCATTGCAGAAGCACTGTCCTTGGTTGATCATCTCAGCGCACAGCAAGCTTTAGATGAAAAAAATTGGCGTAAAAATTATCCAGTTTATTTTAAGGCATTGGTCGAACATGGGATTCGTTCAAGTCAAAACGCCATCACTATAGCCAAGCAAGGCTTACACAAAGCCCAACATAGTTTTGATTTCTTTAGAGATGGACAACGCTATTCTTTAAAAGATATTGGTACAGTTCCAGTACTAGACAAGATTCAAAGCGTTAGTTTTAAAGGTCAGTCAGATGCTGAGGTAGAGTGGTATGTGCCCTATCATGGGCAAAAACTGCAAGGCGAAGCGCTATATCAGCAAATTCAAAAGTGGCAAGAAACTGGCATTATTGAAGCCAGTCATGCAGAAGCACTGAGAGAAGTGATTGCTCATCCCGAATGGTTTGATTTATCGGATCGTACCTTAGTTTTATTTGGCGCAGCCTCAGAGGCAGGCCCATTAACATGGTTATCGAAATGGAAAGCCAATATTGTTGCCGTTGATCTGCCCAATGAACGCGTTTGGGAAAGAATTCTTAAAATCATTGAAAATGGCAATGCTACACTGCACGCACCAAGTTTTCAAAAAATCGCCAACACCCATAATATTGAAGAATTAAAAAGTAAACTTGGGGCAAATTTACTAACCCAAATTCCAGAAATTACACAATGGCTTTGTGATAATCCACACAAATTAGATTTGGCCTCAATTGCTTATTTAGATGGTGAAAAACATGTCCGTGTATCCATGGCAATGGACACGATTATGAGCCATGTCAGTGAACACAAGAATGATTCATCATTGATGTATATGTGTACGCCTACAGATGTTTATGCAGTACCTGAAGAAGTGATTGAAGGTTCAAACAAAAAGTTCAAACATAGATCAAAATTTGAAACCGTATTCAGCAAAGGGATTGCAATTCTCTCCTTAAAACAATTCTTTAAGCACAATGATCAACAACTGATTGCCTCTGACAATGGTAAATTCTATGGGATTGCTGATTGTCTTGTGGTTGAACAAGGCCCTAATTATGCCTTGGCAAAACGCATTCAACAGTGGCGTGCAACTTTAGCACGACATCAAGGGCAACATGTCAGTATCAATATTGCACCATCCACGACGACACATTCGGTCACCAAGAATCCTTTGCTTAAAGCAGCGTTTAACGGTGCAAGTTTGTTTGATGTAGAAGCATTCCGCCCTGAAACAACCAATTCAATTATGGCAGCGCTTTGGATCCATGACTTAAGAAATCCGAAGTCTGTTGCAAATCCAGAAACTAAGATGGGACATCCATTAGAATTGATGATGGAGGGTGCCAATCATGGTGGTTTATGGCGTGTCGCCTATCTTGCTCGCACAGCCTTACCTTTTGCTGCAATTTATGGGTATGCAAGTGATAAATTGCCGATCCAAAAGCTTTTAACCAAGTTTAAAAAGTAATCCTTCAGGTTTAAATCTCTTTAAATTAAATGCCTAGTGATAAATTTAGCTAGGCATTTAAGCTTATGAGCAGATTTTTATGTCTAGTTAAATTCTTATAAAAACTATAGGTACTCCCCCCAAAGCGCCAAATAACATACACAATGCAGCGATCCTTCAACGCCTTAAATAGGCTATACCGATGTAAACGGTTTAGTCACTCTAAAATCATTGACAGTTTTCTAACGATCGTTTAAAAACTTATAAAACAACCAATGAGAGAATAACAAATGTCAAATCTACAAGGAAAAGTCAGTCGTGAAATCCGTGGTCATATTTTTTTAGTTGGCCTAGACCGTGCAGATAAACGCAATGCTTTTGATAGTCATATGATTCACGACCTATCACTGGCTTTAACTGAATATGAAAATAATCCAGAACTACGCTGTGCGGTGGTCTTTGCCCATGGGGATCATTTTACTGCAGGATTGGACTTGGTTGAGTTACAACCAAAATTAGCCGATGGTGTTTTTAATTTTAGCAATGATATTGTGAACCCTTGGGGAACTGTTGGGCGTCAAAGAACAAAGCCATTGGTAACCGCGGTACAGGGTTATTGTTATACCGCTGGTATAGAATTAATGTTGAATTCTGACATTGTTATTGCCAACAAAAATACTCAATTTACCCAAATTGAGGTACAGCGCGGTATTTTACCTTTTGGTGGTGCAACGGTACGTTTCATCCAAGCTGCTGGCTGGGTAAAAGCTATGAAATATGTGTTAACTGGTGATTTATTTTATGCACAAACAGCCTATGAAATGAATTTAGTGACTGAAGTTGTTGAGGATAACCAACAGTTAACGCGTGCCATAGAATTGGCTGAACGTATTGCCAATGCTGCACCACTTGCCGTCAAAGCGGCACTGCATTCGGCTCATCAAGCCTTTTTACATAGTCCTGAAGTCGCATTTGCAAACCTACAAAATCTACTTAGCCCTTTACTTGCCTCTGAGGATGCGCAAGAAGGTGTAAGAGCAATGATTGAACGTCGAGCACCACAGTTTAAAGGTAAGTAAACCAATCATAGTGATATACGGCGATAATCTAATAACTGTGGGAACAATCATGCAAAATTTAAAGTACTCAACTGAGGTCCAACACTTGAATGGCAATAGTTTTACCAGTCAGGCCATTAGTTTTAAGGCACTGGATGGTTATGTACTGGCTGGCATACTTTACACGCCAGTCAATACAATCAAAGCAAAAATTGTTGTTTCCAGTGCAACAGGAGTTCCTCAAGCATTTTATCGCCGCTTCTCTGAATATGCTGCACAATTGGGCTATCAGGTACTCACTTTTGATTATCGTGGGGTGGCCAAATCTGCTCCACGGCAATTAAAAGGTTTTAAAATGTCATACCTCGATTGGGGAAAATTAGATTTAGCAGGTGCAATTGACTACAGTTTTAAACAAGACATGCCCCTATTTTTAGTTGGACATTCTTACGGCGGACAAGCTTTAGGGCTAACACCGAATCATACCAAAGTAAGCGCAATGTTTTGTTTTGGCACAGGTGCTGGCTGGCATGGCTATATGCCATTGAAAGAAAAAATTAAAGTTCAGGTAATTTGGAATATTATCTTTCCACCTATGGTGGCAATTACAGGTTACTTGCCTTGGAGTAAACTCAATATGGGTGCAGATTTACCTAAAGGGGTCTATCAACAATGGCGTAGATGGTGTAAAAATCCAACTTATTTTTTTGCAGATCCTGAGCAAAAAAATTTGCATGAGCAATATGCCCAAATTAAAACGCCAATTTATGCAGTAGCCGCTTTAGATGATGATTGGGCATTGCCAAATTCTCGTTATGCTTTTATGCAACACTATAAAAATGCGCCCATGCACTATATCAACATATCAGCAGACGAGTTTGGTTTAAAACAGATTGGACATATGGGATATTTTCGTCAAGGCTCAGAGCCAATTTGGGATAAAATGTTAAATATTTTTGAGACATTCATCCACAATTAATTTTAAGCCCATAAGCAGCAAGGTCATCTATGCGCCCACAAAAACTTACACCTGAACACATGTTAAATACCTGTGCTTTGCAATTTAAAGCACATGGTTATGCAGGGACAAGTATGGAGATGTTGGCAAAAGCATGTGGACTCAGTAAAGCATCGTTTTATTATTATTATCCCAACAAACAAGCCTTATTGATGCAGATCTTAGCGCACACTCATCTTTATTTAAATCAATCGTTGTTTAAACTCGAAGATTTTGCTGTAGTGGATGCAAATCAACAATTTCAAATCATCCATGATAAAGCTGTTCATTTTTTTAGTTATGAAATAAAAGGCTGTTTAGTTGGGATGCTGTCCTTAGAGGCCAGCCATATTTCTTTAGAAGTCTTGGAAAAAATCCGTGAAATTTTCCAAGATTGGCAAAATGCCTTGTATCAATTATTTCAACAAAAAATGAATCAAACCGATGCACAAATTTTGGCAAAAATAAGCGTGGCCGATTATGAGGGTGCTATTTTAATGTATCGACTGAACGATGACTTGTTCTATTTAAATCAAGTGAAGCAACGAATTTCTCAACTACTCTCTATATAATACTCGACTGATTTGCAACTTCTTGGTGAAAATTAAATGATAAAAAAGATCAAATATAGTTTTTTAGCTTTGCTTTTTATAAGCCTATTCAATACAGCTCATGCGCAATGTAATCAACAAGATCAACAACAAGCTTATCAATGTATGCAGCAGCAATTAAAAACAGATAAAGCGAAAATGATAGGGTCTGTTGACAATTCGTCTACGTTTGCGACTACGAGTGTTTTTTAGGCGATACTAGGCACGAAATATGAAATTTAGTCATTCTAAAGGATGAGAAACATCGTTTCGCAAGGTAACACGTAGCGGCAAAAAACACGCTAGTCCCGAAGGCTTGGCTTAATTATCGTGATGCTCAATGTAATGAACTTACGGGAAGTCTTACTTATGGCGCTTTGGGGTTAGCTTCAGGATTTGCACATTTAGATTGTGAAATCAATTCCACAATATTTCGACTAAAAGAGTTAAGCAGCCTAATAGAAAATCAATAACGATCTTTAAATTCGGCTTTATGTTCTATACCTTGATGATCAACATGAGCATAGAATACCCCATAACGTCCGACATAGTATTCAAGTGATTGTTCATGATAGCTCCAAAAAATAGACCATTCACCAAAATCAAAAGAACCAATCTGACTTTGTGTATTCATAGGCATTTGACTGAGTACATCATGTTGAATATGCCCTGCTTGAGAAAAGTCTTTGGTCTGTAAAGCTTGTTCAAAAAAAAGTTGCGCAGCTGAATCAAATAAACGTTGGTCTTCATCAGTGATCTGCTTGGCGAGTGCATATTGGTCTTCGACTAAACTCTGCTGCTCTACTTGAACTGTAGCGCTTAATACCTTTTTTACTTGGGTTAAACCCGCCTTTTGTCGCTCTTCTGCAATCATCTGTTTAATCAGTTTGGTTTTTTCGGGTAGATCATGCTCTTCTTGAGGATTCTGAACCAATTCAGATAACGCTTGTCGTTGTTCTTCAAAAGCTGCATTAATTTTTTGTTTAGCAACCCATCGCCATAACACATATAACGTGATCAAAAATAACACGACTAGGATAAATTTCAACATAGCGTAATCTCAAGCATATAATACGCCCCAGTTCAGACTCATGAGCTAAGTTTAAAGCTGAGTATTTTGATTGTTTTTTTAATAGTTTACCCTATAAATTGTATAACTATCTCACTAGAGATACCCAGCTTAAACGTAACAATTGTTTTCTCTATATCGATAAACTAGATCTCTTATTTTAATTTTGTAATGCTTTTAGATCACCTGAAGCAAATACGATCCCTTTGTCTGGCACCTTTTTGAATATTATGGGTTTTCCTATATTTTCATATATCGGCTGATCATCTTTAAGCGCTTTTAAATCAATTTTTTGAATAAAATCTGATTATTTTTACTATACAACTTTACCGCGCCTTCATCTGAAGCCATATAATGAACTTTCACATGATAGATATTTTGTAAATCTTGCATCTACATAATCACTAAATCGCCGCCACGTTCATACATACTGTCAAACACAATGGTATCTGCATCTACTTGCTCTAATTTAACACTAACATAACCACTTGCATCCGCCAGTTGATCGACTAAATATAATGATTTTTTAGCACCCAGCTGTATCCCATACGCTGAAAAATATTGCTCTCGAACTTGCTTTTTACCAATACAGGAATAAGTTTTTAATACGACTTTTATCGAGCCCAATTGATAGTTTTGAGGTGAAAATATGTCTTCGTCATCTTTATGGCATTGTTTTGCAAGCTTCGTTTGAGTATTGAGTTGTTGAAATTCTTGTGCATATATAGATGAAGTGAGCACGACACTACAAATGAATAATAACTGTTTGAAATATTGTATTTTCAATATTTTAGTATAAGCCGTTATCTGTTATATATCATTCAAAATAAATGATCAGTTTTACCTGAATTATAGCAATATTTTAAATAAAACACGCCATATAATACATAAAGCATGTTTTATTTTAAATTAATTATTGCAATGTTTTAAACTGCGCTAAGCGTTGTTGCTGTTGTAATTCTTGTTCAAATTCAACTCTCCCCTTTGCTACATAATTTTGTAAACCCGTCTGATCAATAAATGCTTTTTTATTACCCACATTCAATTTGGCTAATTTCTGCTTCATATAGAAACGATCAGCTTTATTGGCAAGGAAAATATCTGCATGGATTGCATCCAAAGTTTTAAATGTATGTCGTATGTCTGAAACTAGATTTGGATAGTTGATATTGTTTACCAAATAATAACCGCCAGTAAATAAACTGTCGGCATAGATGACTTTATAGTTTTTAAAGTAGTAACGGATATCTGTCGTCCAAGAGGTTGCGCCTGGTAAATGGCCGGGCGTCGCATGTGCTGTAAAGATTTGACGACCGAGCTTTAATTGTTGCCCATCTTTAATGATGATATCTACAGCTACAGAAGGAAAAGGCAATTGCTTACCTAGAGCAAAATCAGTCACGCCCCCATTTTCTAGCATTTCGGCATTTGCAGCACTTGCGACCAATTGAGCACCACTCCATTGTTTTAACTTAGCAAAACCACCAGCTTGATCTAAACGGGCATGACTATTGAGTAGATATTTTACATCTGTAATTTTAAAACCTAATTTTTCAATATTGGCTTTAATCTGCACTGCCGATTGATCAATCCCACTATCAATTAAAACCAAACCATCACCCGTATCAAACAGTACTGAAGATAAATTTTCAGTACCAACATAATAGACATGATTAAAAATTTTAAAGGGCACAATGGGTGTATTCCACGATTCAAATAAACTCATTGGCGGTGCATCGGTCAGTGCTTGCTGAGCATTTAATGGTGCTGCTTGAGCAAATTGAAGACTCATTGCAATCAATGAAATAACAATGGATTTGAACAGATGCATATAAGCGATCCATGCTAAAAATGAGTCGCCCATACTTGATTAAATCACGATATTTATCAATTTTTTAATGTCTAAAAAACAACTCAATACATCTTAAATTGTAAACAATATTTGCAAATTGTATCCGAGTCTTGAAGTACTAATTTAAAACCTTGTCGGCAATTTTATTACTGACCTTAATAGCGAACTGATCGACATAATCACTATAAAAATTTGCAGCAATCAAAGTGACTGCAATCGCAGTTAATCCTGAGCAGATTACAGCGAAAGAATAACTCCAATGCCAACTTAAAAATAAGTTAAATAGCGGAATACAGATTAAATACAACATCATTAGATGTAATAGATAAATGGAAAAAGATAACTTTCCTAACCAGACTAAAATCGGGTGGTCTAAGCCTTTAGACAATAATGGACTCATCAAAACACTGTAAACAATTAAAATCCCAGCAATGAAATTACTATAATCATAAGTATTCTCCCCTAAAATATGATGCACCCAGCTATAGGCTGCGCTGGTATTATGTGCACCCGCTAAATATAGGCCAATCAATAACATAGGAATGGCTACAACATTCGAAAGTGGTTTGGCATACAGATAGATATAGATACCAATAATAAAGCTGGAAATCCCAAAGCTGAAACCTTGCCCACGCCAAAGAAATGCAAAACAAGGGATTAAAAGTGATCCTAGCCAAAAGGCACTATGTTTATAATGATACAAATAGAGTAGAAAAAATAATGCAAATGAGCCCATAAGCTCAATCGTCATCGTCCATAACACCCAGTTTATATCACTTTCCGAGAATAAAAATGCACCTATAGTTCCTTCATATAATGCATGTTTAAAACTAAAATCTTGTATCGTAAATGCATGTAACCAAGCACCCACATGACTACTATCAATATGAATGACTTTAAAGACCAACCAAATGATGACGCATGAAGTCAGCGCTGGGATCATTAAACGTGGATAGCGTTTAATCATCATATTGTTAATTTTTGCATGAAATTTTTGAGGGCTTTTTAAGATCGCATAACTGAGTACAAAGCCACTTAAGACAAAGAATACAAAAACAGCCGCATCACCTGAGTAGAGAAAACCAAAAGGCAAATGATGTATGGCATACACCCAAGCCAAGTCTGTTTTCTCATTGGGATCAAAATGATGTAAATATGGAAAAAAACTCATTGCAAGATGAGAAAATACGACAGCTAAACAAGCTAAACCTCGAATACTTTCTGCCGAGTTTATTTTTGCGGACATCTAAGTTTCCCTTTGAAAACAAAAGCCCCAACCTGTGGGACTTTTGCCGACTAAACCATTAGTCAATATATGTGATTCGACCATCAGCATCATGATGAACTGTAGCGATTTTTTGCTGACGAGAATGTAAAAGATCATCCATATCCAAATTGAAATGATCAGCATATTCTTGTGTAGATTTAGCTTCTGCTTCCTTTTTGGTCTTTGCTGGAACAAAGTTACTCCATAGCCACAAAGAAATTGCACAAGCAATCAACGCAAACAATCCGCTTTCTAATGCTTTTGCAAAAGCATTAAAAAAGTAATGTACTAGTTGTGGTTTCTCAAGTGAAAGATATCCCACCAAGATAACAATAGGTCTCCAAAGCAACAACCAAAATGCCCATAGCATTGCCGTCATTGTCGTGGAGAAATAACGACGATGCCACGGTAACTGCTTACGTAAATCAATAATCAAAGAATTTGTTTTCATATTCGTATCTCAAAACTTATTTTGACTAACATCTTAGTCATCATGTCGCATACCACGATCGGGACTGACCCAACGTGCCCTTTTACTTTCTCCACGTAAAAGAACTTTTGGAAATGCAACAATACTTGCCGTTACTGTAATCAACCAAAATACAAAGGGATACCAAATCATCCAATAATAGTTTTTCACTAAACTCGATTCGTAACGACTATCCATCCACTTACTGATTGCGAACTGCAGTAAACAAGTTGTACCGAGTAAAATACCTGTTCCCATAGGTAATAATGGAGAACTCATTGCAGGGAATCCCGCATAAGGTAACACCAAATGCAAAATCCAGAAAATCACCATAATCAGCATTAAATATGACCAAACTAAGGTGAGGATCAGCTCAATAATCAAAGGCCATAGAAAATTAAGTTTCGGTTTAAATAATACATCAAAATTCTTAATTAAAACTTGAGCGCCACCCATGGCCCAACGTAAGCGCTGCTTCCATAGACCATCAAAGGTTTCTGGCATTAAAATCCACACCAAGGCATTGGGTTCAAACTTTACATCCCAACCCGCACGATGTAATTTCCATGTAATATCAATATCTTCTGTTAACATGTTCGGTGACCAATAGCCTACCTCATGTACAGCACTTTTACGAAAAGCAGTAATTACACCAGAAACTGTAAATAAACGCCCGAAAGTACGTTGTGCGCGTTTAATCATACCAACAATTGATGAAAATTCACCAACTTGAATCCGTCCAAGTAAAGTAGAACGGGTACGAATACGTGGATTTCCTGTCACAGCTGCAACTGTAGGATTATTGAGAAAATGACGAATCATCCACTGTGCAGCATATGGATCAAGTAACGCATCGCCATCAATACCAATTAAAAATTCAGCATCGGTAAGCAGACTACCTGCTTGTAAAGCCATGGCTTTACCCTGATTTTCAGCCAAGTGTACGACTCGCAGCTTGTCATACTTCAAAGCCAACTCATTTAAGATTTCTGCGGTATTGTCAGAACTCCCATCATTAATCGCAATGACTTCAAAGTTTGGATAATTCAACTTTAATGCATGACTAATGGTCTCATCCGCATTATCTTGCTCATTGAAACATGGCACAAGCACAGCAACTAAAGGATATTCTTCCAATGTTGGCGGTTGAGTATATGGGGGCTCTTTACGTTCTTTCCAATAGAAAATTAAAGCACCTATCATCCATAAATACGACATAAATAATGGATAATAGAAGATAAAGTTTAATACTGATTGCCACAGGTGTTGAAATGCGCTCATATCAGACCTTAAGGAACCAATCGTTGTGGTTTAGAATCAAATACTTTACGCATTTCAGCAGTATTTGGGTGATCCTCAATTGGATCGTCGGGGTAGTACCCCACATGCATCACACCTTGTTGGTATAAAGACTGGATCGTTTGAGCAATTTCTGATGTTGGAATCTTTTGATTATTACGCCAGTTCACTGCTTGTAATTCAAAAATCGTCTTTTTAATCCCATTTGGTTGTTTCTTCACGTTTTGTACTAAATCTTTATAAAACTTAGTTGCATCTGGTGCCTGTTCCATATACGGCATTGCCATAATTGCAGTAAAGTCATAATTTTTAATCGATTGCTCTAAAGACTGGGCATACCAGTTTTCCGAATATGCTGAAAGTGCAACTTGGGCATATAAGTTACGTGCAGTCAGTAAGAATGGTTGGTAATAACGCGCCTTTTGCGCTAAATCCATTGCAAAGTTATCAATGGTCTTGGTTTTAAAATCAGTCCATTTTTGCAATTTTGCATCATCATTACGAATTTCTTCTAAATCCGCTGGTAAACCAATTTTTTGATAAGCTTTAATCGCTTCTGGACTAGCATCTTCATAATCTGAAAGTGTTGCATCATCATGGAACAAGATGCCATCAAACGTCGTCGATTTTGCTAAATCCTGATATAAACCTTCAATTACTTTACGTGCTTCTGGTGAATATGGACTTAAACGATGATATCCCATATTTAAATGATCACTGTCTTTGGCTTGCTGAGTCACCACCACATCTTTAGACGCAGGATTTGAAGTTGGTAAGTCCCAAGCCAATAAAGGCATCCACGCATATAAACGACTCACATGGGTCCGAGTTTGAATCTGCCATGCAACACGGTTAAACAAATCTGCACGCATTGGTAGATAACGATTTGGGAAATACACCATATCAGCTGACCCATTCGCATCTGGATCAGCGAATGCCTGTAAAAATACCGTAGTGACATTCATTTCACGAATACGGTCTAACAGATGTCCTAAGTTTTTCTCTTGCTGCGCTTCATCTGGATCATAGATATAGTCTAAATCCACATGCATGACTTTTTGTGGACGGTTATTGTCAGTAAAATTCATCTGACGACTTTGGATTTCTTGTGCTAGAGAATCCGTAGTCATATTGCCTTCGACAAGAATGCGGTTCAAATGGCCTAACGATTTCTCAATATGGTCTGGACCATCATCTAAGCTAATGGTGATGGGCATACCCACCTTTTTAGCCAAAGCAACCGCTTCCATATTATAACGACCATATGGCCACACCATCACACGTGGTGCTTTTAAACCATGTGATTGCAATAATTTATTATTTTTTTTCAAATCACTAAAAATACGATCTGCATAGACTTTATCAAATTCATAGGTTTTACTTTTTGGATCGTATTCGCGTGTGACGGCGGCAGGCTCAGAATTGCCCTGAGGATTGCCTAAAATACCACGATGTAAATTATAACTGTGGCTACCAATTTCTACATAGCCACTTTTTTGCATGGTTTTAAGTTCATCCCAAGTCAAAAGTTTTTTACGTGCTAATTTTTCATCACCAAATTGAACCATTTCATTGGCTTTAGGTTCTAACCATGAGCCAACGACAGCGAGTACAACAGGAATTTTACGTTGTTTAATGACAGGATATGCATATTGATAAAAAGATTGATAACCATCATCTACAGTCAACAATACAGGTTTGGTGGGTAGTTTATATTTACCTTCGTTGGCTTTAATAATTTGGTCGACATTGACAAAATTATAGCCATTTTTTTGCAGCCAATCTAAATGCAGCTCAAACTGTTTCGTGGTGACAGCATAATCTGGAATCACTGCATCATGGTTCGGCGTAATTTCATGATAACCAATAATAGTCAGCGTATTTAAATCAATTTTAGGTAATTCGTGCTCTATTGGAGTTTCAGTAGCAACTTGGTCTACTTCTGCCATTGCACTATTATAAAAGGACGAAAACAATAGTGTTACGCATATCATCGCTGAAGGAGAAAAGTAACGGCTTAGCATATATTTAAATACTCGATCATCATTGTTTTTAAATCTGAATCCGTCCGTAGTACATCAATATTGAAATACTAAAATCCTTTTTCAAGACGAATTAAGCCAGAGGTTTTACAACGATGATTTAAAAGAATAAAACTGAAACGAACCTTAAAAAATAACTCTGAGCAGAATTATTTATTTGTGATATTTAAACACTTTTAAGACAAAAGTATTGTAGATGATTGTTAAGCATTGAGTAAATAATAAACAAAAAAATAAAACTATTGTGTTTAAAATCACACTATTAGATAAATAATAAACTTATAAAGTCGAATTCGGGTTATATTTTATCTGAGTAAAATATACAGAAGTCAAAAAGCCCCTCTCAACATTGTTAGTACAACATCGTGTAGTCAATAGATGCTGCATTAAACATAAAAAATAGAGATCAATTGACCTCTATTTTTATGTTTGAAGAGTGATGGCTGAGTCAATCCAGACATTTAGCAGATTTAATCACGCGTTTTGACATCAAACAGTTCAATTTCAAAAATCAGATTAGAATTTGCTGGAATAATTTTGCCCATTTTACGCTCTCCATAAGCCAAGTGTGCAGGAACGATCAATTTACGTTTACCGCCCACTTTCATTCCCATAATACCTTGATCCCAGCCCTTGATTACACGCCCTGTTCCAATCACTGTTTCAAAGTAATTGCCGCGATCAATTGAAGAATCGAATTTGGTTCCGTCTTCCAACCAGCCAGTATAATGGGTTGTAATCAAAGCACCTTTTACTGCTTCTTTACCTTCACCAACTTTTAAGTCAATAATTTCTAATTCATTTGACATACATTATTCCTATTCATCATTCGGGTTTATGCAAAGCTTTACTCATCACTGTCTTTTGTTCATTACGATATTCAGCATAACTTTTACAAAAACTTTGATAATCTTGCTCAACTTGTTGGGCGTAATTATACGTGTATTTCAACAACTGCGTTTTCCAAAGTTCTGCTTGTTCTGCAAAATTGATTAATTCATCTGCTGTTGAAGAACCTTTACGCCCTGTTGAACGTAATTGAGCATAAGCAATTAATCGAGCCATGTTATAACAGGCATCGGTAAATTTTTTAGGTTTATCTACACATTGTTTAAAATCAATTTTATCTTGTTCAGGTTGTAATGCTTTGACAATATACGCTTGTCCTTGAAAGTCTAGCCGTGATAACTGAGCCGGTATTTGATACTGCATGAGTGTTTGAATGAATTGAATGCGTTGCGCATGATCATCCCATTTTGGTTGTTGTATTTTTAGAAATGGAGACAAGCTCAAAGAGGAAGCTTGAGCCTGTTTCATATCGAATAAAGTATGGGTTTTATTTTCACTATCATAGACTAAGAATACATAGCGATTTAAGCCAATACTTCCTGTCCCCGCAATACGGAATGCGACATCTAATACTTGAAAATTTGATTGATTTTTCGCCTTGAGTGTTTTTAAATCCTCAGAAAATGTTTTTATCAGTGCTGTATATAAGCTTTTGGACTCTATTTTAAAATATTTTTTCTGATCAATCACCAAATAACGCCGCTCACTTGTTTTATCTAAAGAACAACGCGATTCAATAAATGCCACAGGATCACGCTCAGAAACTGTTGTAATATATTTCTTTAAAATACCATCGACGGTTTCTTTTTCTACTGCATAAGCTTTCCCTATTCGAAGTGCATTTAAATACTCATCTACCAGTTGTTCCGCGATAGATTTTAAATCATCGTCTCCGATATTCAGCTCTTTGCCAGCCAGAAATATACTGCAAATAAAACGGGACACATCCCACGTTGGATAGGCCAAAATTGCCTCGTCAAAATCATTTAAATCAAAATAAACCACTTGATGTCGACTACGATAACTACCAAAATTCTCGATATGTAAATCACCACAGATCCAAGTGATGGTTTGATCTTTCCATGTTTGTTGGCTTGCTAAATCTTCATAATATAAATGACATGAACCACGAAAAAAGCGGAAAGCACTGCTCGCCATTAATTTATATTTAATTGCTAGAAATTTCTCATCTCGCGACTGATTAAAATGAATAACTCGCTCATAAGGATCTCGCATCGGTTTACTCCAATACTTATACATTTCGTTAGATTAAATCGCTAAGCTGAAAATTTGATGAATAAAAAATTGAATAAATCAAGCACACTTTTTCTTGTTTTAAAAGCTTAACTCTTTAATCTCTTGATCTAAAAGCAAATAGTTTGTGAGTTTTTTGTGATTTTGAGCAGATCCTATTAACACCCAGCGCCCAACAATCTGTTTTTCAGTTTTATTTTGCACGCCACGTAAAATTTTCATATGGTATTGTTTAAATAATTCCTCATATTTATCTAAAGTTTCTTGTTGATAATCACATAAAATTCTATAGTTACGCGATTGGTGAATGGCTTCAATTCTCTCTTGAAAATAGACAAGAAATACGAGAACAACCAATACCAGTACTGTACCAACACATGCTAAATATTCATAACCAGCACCTGCGGCCATACCTAAAGCTGCCACCATCCAAATCGTTGTTGCTGTAGTAATCCCAGAAATTCTATTATCATCTTTAAAAATAACCCCCGCACCTAAAAAGCCCAAGCCAGTCAGAATATTTGCAGCCAAACGATCAGGATTTTGCACTCCAATTTTAATTGAAAGTATGGTGAATAAACAGGATGCTAAACTCACCATAATCATAGTTCGCAATCCTGCCGACTTACTGCGATACTCACGCTCTGCTCCAATAATTGCACCAATCGCCAAAGCCATAAGTAAGTGGTAGATGTCATTATTCATTGATTTTCTACATAGCTATTTTTATCACTCTAGGTATACGAAATTTGAGTAAAAAAAAGCAAGCGATTCGCTTGCTTTTCTTGTCAATTTTTATTGAACAACAATGCTTACTGTAACTGTGTCCATTCAATCACAGCTTGAGCATCATCACCAATCAAGGTCCACTCACCATCCATAACATTTAATTGCAATTGCATGGTGCGTTGACATAAAGCTTGAATTGCTGTTGTCGTCGCCTCAGACAATTGCCATACCTGAACATTTGACAATGTTTTGAGTTTAGAACTTCTTTTATACCATTCTGCAACGGCTGAACCATAGGCGATCACAGCCACTTCTTTACAACGCGCTGCCGCTTTTTTAACTTTGTCTTCGTCAGGCAAACCAACTTCAATCCATTTAATCAACTGTCCGGTTAAATCCTTCTCCCATAAAGCAGGTTCATCAGTTTCAAATAAATCTTTGGTAAATTCCAAACGTTCATCTGCAAAGCGAGCATATGCCAATACACGTACCATCAAACGTTCAATCGTTTCAGACGGATGTAATGCCATCGTGAATTGATAATCACCATATTGATGCACATCCATATTGGCAATATTCAGATCAGCCTTATAAATTGTTGCTTTTAATGCCATGAAAGTTCCAAAAAGTTCTTAAATATGGCGCACAGTCTATAAGATTTTCAAAAGGATTACTGCGTTTTTTCCGCCTGATCAATTCGACAATTCAACAAAGCCGTTTCTAAACTTTCCCAATCACGATTGTGCTGGCTAATGAGTTCGATCCGATTATCCAAGCTTTCTTCACCCGATTTATAATTCAAATTTTCAGGATTAAAATTAAATGTCATCCAACCTTGATTGGTATTGAATATCCCTTTGATGCGCAACCAGTCTTTTTGCTCACACAAGACATCTAACAAGTCATAAAAATCGAATTGCCAACGCTTTGAAAATTTCCAACCAGCAACAGTATACCCATTAGCCGTTTCAACATAGTGATAAGGTAATTGTTTAACCACAGGCAGTACTTCATCGGGGTTAAATTGCTTTTGCACTTGAATCAGCGGTACAACTTTTCTCTCCCCCCCTTGATGTGATAGATCCAGCTGTTGAATATCAAGATTACCCTGCTCTGCCAATACCCAAGTTTGAATATAAGCAAAGTAATCATTCTTAAACTGGTTTAATACCTCATGATCAGACGCAGACATGCTATCTGCATGCGAAACCACAACAATTTGTGCAGCTTTTAACTGATCTTGATAATGCGCTTGATTCACCCATTCAGAATCCTGTAAGCGACTCCCATCGATTACTGTCACCAACGCACGCATATCAATTTGCGCTTGCCATTGCGGTTCAGTCAATTGTGCCAAAAGTTGAGCGGGATGACCTAAGCCTGTAGGTTCTATAAATAGTCGATCGGGTTGTTTATCATAAATCAATCGAGACAAGGCAATTTGCATAGGCAATTGTCCTGCACAACATAAACAACCACCGAGTAATTCTTTTACTTCATAACCTGAGTCTTGTGGTAACAATTGCTGATCCACACCAATCTGTCCAAACTCATTCATCAGAACCGCCCAAGTTTCATTTTCTGGCTTCTGTTGAAGCAAATGCTGTAATAAGGTGGTCTTTCCAGCCCCTAAAAAACCAGAAATAATATGAGTTTTGACTGTTTTTTGGCTTAAAATCTTCAAAGGATCGACCCAGCATATTAAATGAAAGAAATAGATAGATATTGCGACTCTTCTTATTATTACTGAAAAATTGCCAATAGTTTCAGGTTTAACATCTATTTTTTAAATTAAATTTACAAAAACAATCCAAAACTCCAATACCACATTCATAAAGATTGCATAATGAATGTTAAGTGTAAGTAACAATGCAGTGTGTTTTTTAATCAACTTTTCATATTTCCATACACTTTTACCTATGGGTAAAAGTAAATAGATCACAAAAAAACAACATAATACAATGATTTGTTTTAAACATGTAACCCATCCTGTTACGCTTTGTTGCTTAGGTTGCCCATTTTTTCATCTGCACTTAGCATGACATTACTCCCTGTGATCAGCAACGCATTTAACAACTGACGCTCTCACAGGTCGTTATACGATCAATTCAATGAATTAAGGATGCCAAAATGAAACTCGTTAAAACACTTTTAGCTACTACACTTGCTTTCACAGCTTTCTCAACTTTTGCTGCTACTGATACAGCTGCAACTGAAGCTGAACAAGTTGTTGTATCAACTCAAGAACAACCAGCTGCAGCTGAAGATACTCAAGCTGCCGGTCAACCTACAGCTCAACCTGCGACTGAAAGCGCTGCTGAAGCTCCAGCGACTTCTGCTCCTCAAGCAGGTCAATAAGATTTAATACTCCTCCCGAGTTAGCAATTGGGTTGTCTAAAAAGACAATCTGAATAAAAAGACTAGATCATGCTGCGATTTAGTCTTTTTATTTTTCTAATGTCTTTTACTTGATCTTTGCTGTCTTTAAACAATTAGACCCAACATATCGAAATCTGGCTTTCTTATTATTAGAAAAGAAATTTGATAACTTTATATTCTTTCTGATTTGTAATTTTTGATCCTAAAAAGAATTAATTTTTTTATTTCATATAAATAGATTCCATATTTTAAGATTTCAAAAAATATTAACCTAAAGTTTAAAAACTCAATGCCTGTATCGCTTCATTTTGCTCAACTCTAGTATAGAGAGGATTTTTGAATAATTCATATATACTCTTTTGCACTTAAATCAGTTTGTAAATTTATAATTAAAACCTGACATATCCAGACTTACGAGGAATTTAAAATGTTAAAAAAACTGATCGGTTTAGGCGTCATCAGCACCCTACTTGTTGCATGTAGCAAACCATTACCGACAGACAAACAAAACTACTCAGGCACATGGCAAAGTGAGGATGGCAGTGTAAATTTGATGATTACGCCTGAAGGACGCGTTGAATATAGCAATAAACAACCTAATTCAAGCTCATCTGTATCTGCACCACTTTCTAAATTTGAAGGCAATAACTTTAGTGCTGGCATTGGACCACTTTCAACTGAGTTTAAAGTTTCTCAAGCACCGCAACAAACTGCCAATGGGATGTGGAGCATGACGGTAGATGGACGTGTTCTTAACAAAGTCAATTAAAAGTGTGGAACTGTCTTTATCAAATTTTTATCGTTTGAATTTATTGTCAAAGCCACCTAATTATTCATATAAGTGATTTGCATCAAGTCATTGATCATAAATGAAGCTTATGTTTTTGTATGAAATTTTGAAACTGTTGGTTATCAATTCGTTTTTTTACTTTTGAATCGTAGATGGTGATCCTACCGTGGGACGACAGGGATGTCGCCGTTGGGCGGGGGGTACAGGTATAGCCCTCTTCCATGAGCAAAAACAAAGCAATGCTTTATTTGCAGCGCAAGGTTTGGCATCTCCTACATAAGTGAGGCATCGCCTACTCAAAGGTATTTAAACTTTGAATGTAGTGTGGGTCATTGTAAGCTTTTTTAAAATCAAACAATTTATTCCGCTATACAATTGATTTGATTTAAATATTAATTAAAAGAAATTATATTCTTGTGTTTGATTTTTTTGAAAGGTTAACCATTTGTTTAAATGTCAATCGCTTAGTGCTGGCAAATATAGCGCATCACGCTGACTACATTTCATTTTAATTTTGAGATTATCTAAAGCGCCCCCTCATTGGCAACGAGGGGGGAAACTTAAATCAATTAACTATTTGAAGCTTTTTTATAAATACTACAAGAAGGATGATGATTTTCTTGTAAACGTGCCACTTTACGCTGCTCAGCCGCTTCAAAACGACAGCGTTTCCAATCATTATCCAGATTTAAAGCTGGAATTTGTTGTGGTTTACCATTTTCATCTACAGCCACCATGGTGAAATAGCAACTGTTAGTATGACGTACTGTACGTTTTTGAATATTTTGTGCTTCAACACGAATCCCGATTTCCATTGAAGTACGACCAACATGGTTTACACTGGCAAGAAAGCTGACCATTTCACCCACATGAATTGGTTCTTTGAAATTCACTTTATCGACTGAAAGTGTTACCACATAACTACCTGAATAACGACTTGCACATGCATAAGCGACCTGATCAAGCAGCTTAAGGATGGTTCCACCATGTACATTACCTGAAAAGTTTGCCATATCTGGGGTCATCAAAACGGACATGGTTAATTCTGACTGGTCATCTGTAGCTGGGATCATTTGATCTAATGGAGACATCGTATTCTAGACTCTATTTTGGCAGGAGATTTAAGTCTATTATTATATATCTTTTCAACTAAAAAACATGTTTAATTCGGCAATTGACCATTCTCTCAATTTATGATTATGAACACTGTCATTTATTTGAAGTATATCTTATTGGTTTATCAATCATTTTCTATTTATTCAACATGTTTGCTACGATATTTCTATATTTAGGTTTTTTCTGATCCGAATACTTGGTGTTGGATTTTAAAGTACTTCTAACTGTTGATCTTAGTTCTGGACTTGAAATTGCTGTTGAGCAGTTTCAATACTTTTCTTACTGGCAATAACCACTTCTAGATCATGCATACGTTGATTAGCTGCATCCATTCCAGCTTGCATAGTATCCTGACGACCTTTTACATCAAAAATATGTGCTTTTTCACGCAAATCTGGCTGAATCACAATATCTGCATTTTTTAATTCTTCAGCCGCTAATCTATTTTGCATGATATTGATATTTTGGTTAAATAGCCCCCAGACATTACTCGTTTCAGTATTGACAGGTTGTGCCAATATATCCACCGCAATCACGATATCTGCACCTAATTCTTTGGCAATATTCACAGGTACAGGGCTTACTAAACCACCGTCAACATATTCCTTACCTTTAATTTTGGTAGGAATAAACATGCTTGGAATAGATACAGAAGCTCTCACAGCCTGACCTGTATTACCATAATTAAAAATCGTCTTTTCACCATTTTGTAATTCTGTAGCAACAACATACATAGGTATTTTCATTTTTTCCAAAGGCATTTGATTGATTTGCTTATTGACATAATCTTCAACTTTTTGCCCATCAAAAAAACCTTTCATGCCAATTTTAAAATCGCGTACATCACCCACTTTCATATTGAGTGCAATTTGGCGTAGTTGTTCAGGCGATTTTCCACTGGCATAAATTGAACCAACAATACTTCCCGCACTTGTTCCAACAATAAAATCAGGTTTAATACCATGTTGCTCCAACACTTCAATTACACCAATGTGTGCATATCCACGCGCGCCTCCACTGCCCAAGACCAAGGCAATCACAGGTTTTTTCTTTGATAATTGTTTGTATTGATAAAAAGTATAGTCCAATCGCGAAGAGGCTTCCAAAACCTGTTGTGATGCCAATATACCAGCTTGCGATTTTTTTTCGGGTGAGTGTGCACATGCAGTTAGTAACAAACCACAAAACAAAGAAGCAAAGATTTTCTTTAACAATGACATATACTCTCAGATCATGGCACAATCTAAATTCGCCTGTATCTAAGCATAATTTGCAATGATTTGCTGTTGTATTTATTTATTCTGTCATGATTTTCGATTAGATTTTAAAAATCAATGTCTAAAATAATCCTAAAAATATGCCCACACTTTTTGAAATTTTTTGGATTTTTTTAAAATTAGGCTGTAGTAGTTTTGGCGGTCCAGCGGCGCATTTAGTGTTCTTTAAACAAGCTTTTGTAGAGAAAAGAAATTGGTTAAATGAGCAGCAATATGATCAACTGCTTGCACTCACCCAAATGCTCCCTGGCCCAAGTAGTAGTCAAATGGGCATGGCTATAGGTTGTTTACAACATCGATATTTAGGCGCAATTGTCGCTTGGATTGGATTTACTCTCCCATCAGCACTGCTAATGTTTGGCTTAGCAAGATTCATTCAGCAGCATCCAGTTTTTAATCTAGCCTTATTTTCAACAATTCACTCAATCATCTTAGCAATTATAGTCTTTGCTTTTTTACAGATGTTTAAAAGCTATTGTAAAACCAAACTACAATTTACCTTAATGCTGGTCAGTACTGTGTTGCTACTCTTATTTTCAAATGCATGGCTACAACTTGCGATTATCCTTGGTAGTGCTATTTTAGCCATTTTAATGACACGATTTAAATACATTCAAAAGGATTCAAATGTTTTTGCTAGTGGTAATCAGCAGGCAAATTTTAATGTATTACCGAGCTCTTATGATCACAAATCAATCTGGTTGATTGGATTTGTTTCAATTTTTTTTGCCCTGTGCTTAGCAATGCTTTTTTCCAACAAGCTACTATTTCAAGCCAGTTTTAGTTTCTATAAAACAGGTGCTTTAGTCTTTGGTGGTGGCCATGTGGTTCTTCCCATGCTTCAGCAAGATTTTGTCGATACAGGCCTAATCAGCAAACAAGATTTTGAATTAGGCTACACACTTGCGCAATTTATGCCAGGACCACTCTTTAGCTTTGCCAGTTATCTTGGTGCATATTTGCCCCTTACAACTTTTCCCATTGTAAATGCTGTCATAACAACACTGTTGATCTTTTTACCTTCTTTTTTCTTTGTTTTTTTAGCTTTGCCTTACTGGTCTAAGCAACTTGTGAATCCTTATATTCAAAATTCTGTGATACTCATCAATGCTGCAGTTGTTGGATTTGTCCTGTCTGTGATTATCCCTATGCTACAAAAAAGCATGGAAAATCCATTAGATATCGTCACCACCTGTTTAATGCTGTTGAGTTTAGAACTTAAAATTTCAATTTTTATCAGTATTCCTAGTCTTTTATTTATTCATTATGCCTTGCTAAATTTCATTTAAAAAGCCAGTGATATCACTGGCTTTTTAAATCTAAACATAAATTAAGCGATAAATTTTAGAATCAATTGAATCACTGTTGCATTAATTAAGTCGACAAAAAATGCACCACAAAGTGGAACAATCAAAAATGCTTTATGTGAAGGGCCATACATATTGGTAATGGCTTGCATATTTGCAACAGCTGTTGGTGTAGCACCCATACCAAAACCACAATGCCCTGCTGCCAATACAGCTGCATCGTAATTTTTTCCCATTACACGGAATGTCACGAAGGCGGCATATAAAGCCATCGTTAATGTTTGTGCACTCAGAATAATCACCAATGGTCCTGCTAAATCTGCTAACTGCCAAAGTTTTAATGAAAGTAAAGCCATCGCAAGGTAGAGTGAGAGTGCTGCATTACCAAATACATCGATCGCGCGATCAAACATTTTAACTCTTAAAATGCCTTCAAGTACATTACGAAGAATAACGCCCCCAGCCAATGCCCAAACAAATGTTGGTAGCTCAAACCATTGCCCTTTACTGTAACCGGTCATGAATTCAGCAAAAGCCAGACATGCTGCAAAAAGTCCCAATGTTGTAATCGCATTATCTGCAGTAATCAAACGGACTTGGTGTGGATACTCAAATGGAACATATTCCCCAAGATCAGAAACGGCTTGTTGATTGGTCTCATCCACTTCTTTTTGTGTTTTTGGGTTCGATAGCTGATAACGGTTAATCAGCAACTTGGCTAATGGACCACCGATGATCCCACCAATAATTAAACCAAACGTTGCGCTCGCCATACCCAACGCTAAAGCACCTTGTATACCATGCTGGGTTTCTAAAATCTCACCCCAAGCACCTGCTGTACCATGTCCACCTGTGAGCGTAATTGAACCTGCAATCAGACCAATCAGTGGGTCTAGCCCCATGACTGTTGCCAACCCAATCCCAACAAAGTCTTGTACGACAATAAATGAAGCAACACAAATTAAAAAAATGACTAAACCAAAACCGCCTTCTTTTAATTTTGCAAAATTTGCACTTAAACCAATCGAAGCGAAAAATACCAACATGAAACTGGTTTGTAATTCACTACTCGTGGTAATGCTATAACCCCAAAAATTATGGATGAGTAAAGACAAAATTGCGGCAACAAGTCCCCCAGCAACAGGTTCTGGAATATTATATTTACGGAGAAAATCAATCTTATTGACCAGGAAACGACCTAATAACAATACGATGACTGCTGCAATCAACGTATAGAAGGCATTAAAAGAAAATTCCATAAGTAATTGTCCATTCTTTGGCTAGATTTTTTGTTGTATAGGTATAGAAATGCTATTCCATAATAGTAGCAGACTTAAAATCACTCAGATTTAGTGATTACCTAATTGCCTGATATATACAACAAAAAATTAAAATAAAAAGCAGATTTTCAACATTGAAAATCAAAAAGGCTCATCGCGATAAATACATTAGCGATTAGATATAAACAGAATTGCAATGCTGCAAAAATTTAGAAAAGAAAATGGTCATGATGTTACTCCTATTATTGATAAAAGATCATTTCATCAAACAATGAGAAATACAGTTCTCATAAGTCATTCGCTTTACAAGAACAGGCCAAAACAGGTCATTTATCTATACGATAATATGAACATAGAAAAAAAGTGGGTTAATTATGCATTTTTTTAAGCAAATGTCTTACGTTTTTACAATTTTAGCTATCATTTTAAATTATATTTTTTTCTTATCTATTTCTTTTATAAATACTCATGCATAAAAAACCGAGGAGCATTCCTCGGTTTTTGGGATTAATAAATTTCTAAGCTGGAATTAGAAATTGTATTTCGCCATTAAACCTACACGGTTATCTTTATAAGATTGACCCGCGAAAGTTTCACGCTTACCGTTGATATACTCGATACCTAAATCAATCGGTTTCGCTGGAGAATAGATCACGTTTAACCAAGCTTGTTGAATTTTTTCATTCGCGTTTTGGTTTGCTTTCGCAAAATCTGTACCGTTGTCAGCAAACAATGCGCCATATGCTAAAGTCGAACGCAAATTAGGTAAGATTTTATATGTACCACCCACTTGAAGTGCAGTGAACTCATTCTGCTCAATATCGCCATTTACAATAGCATAAGCATTGTTACTGCCGTATAGGTAATTGCTATTGCCCACCACATAAGATGCATCAGCAAAAAGTTTTAAAGGATCCGCAACTTTAAAGTCTGTGCCAAGTGCAACACCCCATCCCGTCTTATCTTTACCAGCATTGTTATCTTTATAGTTTTCCACTAAAACACGTGCAGACGCATTACCGTTGCCATCAGCATATGATTGTGTAATTTTACCTGTTAACACAGGAAGACTATATTTAACTGCTGTACCTGTAGCCCCAGCACTATTACCTTCTTCAGCAGCAACCAATAATTTTGTAGTTGGTGCCAGATTGTATGCATAACGTACTTGTGGAATACGTGTAGTACCGCCACCTGCGTTAGTTGCAAAGTCAATCATTTCTGGCGCATGGCTAGATAGGAAGTTAGATGTTGTTTGACCGAATAACCAGTTGTTATAGGTTAAATAAGCATGACGAATACGAAGGTTTTCATTTACACCGTTACCTGCAAAGTCAACTTCAACTTTACCACCAACTTTAGCATCACCTACTGGCGTATTAAAATCTAAACCAATACGTGTTGTTTTTGCTGTCGCGCGGAGTTTGTCTTTCGCTTCTCCAGTAGTTGAACTAATTTTGTTGAAGTCGTCATCACCGCCTTCAATGATATAGTTGGCATCACCACGAACAAAACCATAAATATTGATATCTGCACCAGACTTAGACTTTAAGCCAACTGATGAAGAAGATGGTGCTGCTTGAACTTTAGATTCAACTAATCTCACTTGCTGTTGTTGTTGCTGAAGAAGTGCTTTTAATTCTTGAACTTCATTGCGTAATTGTTGAATCTCTTGACTGTCAGTAGCAGCTTGAGCTGTATTTACCATCAAAGCTGTTACTGTTAATGCTAAACTTTTGACGATCAATGACTTGCGATTTGTGAATAGACTCATTAAATACTCCTAGCCTTATTTATGATGTGCATCCGTACAATTTGATCTTTTAACCCCAATACTTTGCTAAAAAATCAATTTTTCTTGTTTTCTTCAGTAGTTTCTCAGACACCACATAAAAAAAACTTTGCACATATATGCTTGCTATTAAATTATGAAAGCGTTGAAACTAAGTTAAAACCCAAAAGTAACAATTTGTGTATAATTCTTACACCTTTGTAATCTAGCGTAACTCAACCCCTTTATTAAATCAGTTTTATCGAATAAGACTTTAATTTCAATTCTTTTTTCAGATTAGTATTTCTATAATCATTATATAATCTAAGGCTTAGCTAAAATTTCAAAAAATGAATATAACCCCTCTACGACTATCGTATATAGTTTATTTGATTGAAAACTAGACCAATAAAGGATTTTTATGTTTTTCGAACAGGTTCAAGTAATAGATCAAGTAATTACAAGCCGTCATTCAGTGCGTGCTTTTTTGGATAAACCTATCGATTTAGCCATTATTAAAGATATTTTAAATGTCGCATGTCGTGCACCATCTGGAGCAAATACCCAACCGTGGAAAGTATATGTAGTTACTGGTAATAAGCGACAAGAAATGATTGACCGTGTATGTGCTGCACAAATCGAATTATTTACCCGACCAGAACTCGCCGAACAGCATACAGCAAGTTTTTCATACTACCCGACCACTTGGATTTCACCGTTTATTGATCGTCGTCGTGAAAATGGTTGGGGGCTGTATGGACTTTTGGCGATTCAAAAAAGCGAAAAAGAAAAAATGGCGGCGCAACATTTAAGGAATTATCAGCTTTTTGATGCACCTATTGTGTTGTATTTTACTGTAAATAAAATTATGGGAACAGGCGCTAAAATGGACATTTCCATGATGGTGCAAAATGTCATGATTGCAGCAAAAGCACGTGGTATAGACAGTTGTCCTCAAGCTGCATGGAATCATTTTCATCGTATAGTCTTAGAGGTACTCAATGCACCTGATGATGAGGAGTTAGTCTGTGCTGTTGTGTTGGGTTATGCCGATCCAGACCATATTGTAAATACATTTATTACCCCGCGTGAATCTGTTGAAAACTTTAGCGTGTTCTTGGATTAGAGCGACTTTATTTAACAGCCTTCAATAATTTAAATCATTTTAAAATATTTTTATTCGGCTTCTTTCAAAAGCCCTTTTAAAAACTGAGTTCAACATAAAAGTTCCTCATCCTAACCTTCTCGAAAGGTGGAGAAGGAACTTTCAATAACAATATGATTTACTCCACATGAGCATTTTTTGATTTTTAAAAGATTTATTGTTCTGTATCAGTTGAACATGAATATTTCAACGAATGAATCATCCCTCCTGACTTTTTAAAGTACATGTTTTCTTATAGTAAGGGCTTTTTATCGTAGCTGTCTTTTATATAGCTATCGTCTTTTAGCGATCCCCTGCTTTTTCTTACATAATAAATGTCTAGGGATTAAAACCTGTTAAATCTCGAATAACAGACAGCATTAAAAATCAGCACGCTCTCACACACCAAATATTACAAAATAAAACAATGACTTAAATAAAAATCCAATCAAAAAGCATCTAATACCCAGGTTTGTAATCTTTTGTAAAGTAATATTGATAATTAAATAGGCTTTATGACACTATATATTTATTGGCAATAAGCCACTTTATAGGTATAAGCAACATGTCTATCCAAGTCAAAGATTCAAACAACAATATTATCCCTATTCAAAATATCCAGTTTGCGGGTGGTGAACGACATGTTCAAATTTCAGCAGATACGTTAAAAACGTTGAAAGGGCAAATTCAGATTCAAGCCAAAATCAGTAACACGCAAGATTTGATGGATTACTTGTTAATTGAAAATGTATTACTCAATCAAGGTTTAGAAATTGATTTGGAAATCCCCTATTTTCCATACGCACGCCAAGATCGAATCTGTGCGATAGGACAGGCATTCTCATTAGAACTAATGACAAAATTATTAAATATCAATACTGAACAATTTCCACAACAACGTAAATCAATCAAAGTTTGGGATGCACATAGTTGTGTTACTGAAAAACTTTTAAATGAAAATACCCATTTTTTTGAGATTGAGAATGTTCAACCCAGTGAAATCATTCTGCAAAATTCAAAGTTACAAGACATTTTAATTGCTCAAGACACCGTTTTAATCTGTCCAGATGCAGGTGCAAAACAACGGACCAAAATGATTGCCAAAGTCATCAATAGCTTACGAGATCACGAAATCGAAATGGTCTACTGTGAAAAAAAACGTGATGCCGTCACAGGAAAAATTCAGAATGCTCAAGTCAACGCAACTGATTTAACGGGCAAAACAGCTGTGATCACGGACGATATTTGTGATGGTGGTGCAACTTTTATTGGTATTGCACAAGAGTTAAAAAAATTAAATTGCCAACATGTGATTTTATATGTGACTCACGGGATCTTTAGTAAAGGTATGCACGTATTTGAAGGCTTGGTTGACCAAATTTTTACCACGACGAGCTTTCCTCAAACTGAACATCCAAATCTAAACGTCATTTCATTTAGTCGTTTCAATTCATTTTAATTATTTTGGAGAATAACAATGAGCTTAAAAATCAATCCACTGAATGCAATTGACTTTTATAAAGCAGATCACAGACGTCAGTATCCTGTTGGCACAGAATATGTTTATGCCAATTTCACGCCACGCTCTTCTGGTTTAGCGAAAATGTTGCCTGACTTCGACGATAAAATCGTGTTCTTTGGCTTACAAGGCTTTATCAAACACTTTTTGATTGAAACTTGGAATGAAGGTTTTTTCCAACAAGATAAGGCAAAAGTCATTGCTAGATATAAACGTAGAATGGATAACGCATTGGGCGAAGGTGCAGTTCCTGTCGATCATATTGAAGCTTTATATGACTTAGGCTATTTACCGATTCGGATAAAAGCATTAGAAGAAGGCAGTCGTGTCAATATAAAAGTACCTGTCCTCACTATTGTAAATACCCTGCCTGAGTTCTTTTGGTTAACCAACTACTTAGAAACAGTACTCAGCGCTGAATTATGGAAAAGTTGTACTACAGCAACGATTGCATTTGAATACAAACGCTTACTGACAACATATGCGATTAAAACAGGTGTACCTTTAGACTTCGTTGCTGTACAAGGGCATGATTTTAGTAGTCGCGGAATGAGTGGGATTTATGATGCCACACAAAATGGTGTAGGACATTTAACCAGCTTTATCGGTACAGACGCGGTTTCAGCGATTGATTATGCAGAAGAATATTACGATGCGGAAGGCATTGTAGGTGTTTCGGTTCCCGCAACCGAACATAGTGTGATGTGTATGGGCAGTGAAGACAATGAAATTGAAACTTTTAGACGTTTAATCACTGAGCTTTATCCATCAGGTATGGTCAGTATCGTATCGGATACTTGGGATTTTTGGCGAGTAATTACAGAATTTACTGTGGAGTTAAAAGACGAAATTCTAGCTCGCCAGCCAAATGCTTTAGGTTTGGCTAAATTGGTTTTTCGTCCTGACTCTGGTGATCCTGTAAAAATCATTTGCGGTGACTCAGAAGCTGAAATGGGTAGTCCAGCTTATAAAGGCGCTGTGCAATGTTTATGGGAAATCTTTGGCGGAACCGAAACAGATCAAGGCTATAAAGTTTTAAATGAGCGTGTTGGTTTGATTTATGGTGACTCGATTACTTTGGAACGTGCTTTAAATATTCTTCAAGGGCTAGAAGCTAAGGGCTATGCTTCAAATAATCTGGTATTTGGTATCGGTAGTTATACTTATAACTATTTAACGCGTGACACATTTGGTTTTGCAGTTAAAGCCACTTGGGGACAAGTCAATGGTGTTCCACGTGAATTGTTTAAAGATCCAATCACTGATTCTGGTATAAAGAAATCCGCTAAAGGTTTACTTCGTGTAGAAAAAACTGAAGACGGATTTGTGTTATTTGATCAGCAAACCATGGAACAAGAGCAACAAGGTCAGTTAAAAACAGTGTTTGAAAATGGGCAATTGATTCGAGCGTGTCGTTTGAATGAAATTCGGGAGCGATTGGCAAATCAGTTATAACAATCATTTTCAGAAACCTTGCTTTTTATTGCAAGGTTTCTGTGCTTAGGCTGCACCATTGCCAATCTCATTTTACTCAACATATTTTCTACTTGGCGAATCTCTTCCACCCTGTAATAATCCAAGACAATCCGTTACTTTAATAAAATTAAGCGAGCCTTACAGTGACCTTTAACTCCGAACAGGAATTTCTCTCCAACTATAATAAAAAGGATTATGAATCCCCATTACTTACAGTAGATATGGCGATTTTTTCTGTTAATGCAGGTCAGCTACAAGTTTTATTGATTAAACGTTCCAATTTCCCACAAAAAGATAAATGGGCACTCCCAGGTGGTTTTGTCGATTTGTCTAAAGATCAAGATTTGATGACAACAGCACATCGTAAATTGGTTGAAAAAACTGGACTTCAATCACCGCATTTGGAACAAGTTGCGACGGTTGGCAATGCAACACGTGATCCTCGTGGGTGGGCTGTAACAGCTTTATATTTTGCCCTGATCGATTTCAAAGCGTTTCAACAGATTGCCACTGAACAAAATGAATATAGTGAATGGATTTCAATTGCTGAGGCAAAAAAATTAGACTTGGCTTTTGATCATTTAGAGCTTTTAGATATGGCTGTTGACCGTTTAAGTAGTAAGGCACGTTATACAGCCTTACCCGTCAGTTTAATGCCTCAACTGTTTACTTTGACTGAGTTACAGCAGATTTATGAAATTATTTTGGGACAAAGTTTAGAGAAGAAGTCATTTAGACGGCGTATGATTGAAGCTGGCGCAGTTGAGGAAACAGATCAATCTAAGATTGCGGGCAAACGCCCTGCTCAATTGTATAAGTTTGCACTACAAAGTTATGATTTCCATTTTCCTCGAATTTTAGAGTATCCAAGGGAAACCACTTAAGCGCTTTGTATTAATTGGATAACAGCAAACAATGAAAACTTTAGAAAGATTAATCAAAGGGATTTACGCAATAAGCTTAAAAGCTTTGTCTTCACTTATCGACATCACTAAATTACTTCAGATCGACTTCTAATTGCCGTTTCAATTTCATTTATTGGTTTCCAAAAATAATGACATAAGTCCCTATTTGCATTTTTTCCTCTAAACAACAGACCAGTTTTCCTAAAAAATTCATCACTTTGCTATCGTTAAAATGTAGATCTCTAATTTTTAAGATAATGCCTTGTATGGCATTTTGATCGAAATAGTTATCTGAACAAGGATCAAAACTACACTCAAATTCATTTCTCAGTGGGCTAAACAACGGAAATAAATATCTAAATATTTTAATGACATAAGCAAAATCATCTTGCGGAATAAAATAAGTTCTATTGCCTTTATTTTGTATCCTCTCTAAATTTTCATCTTCTGCCCAAATAAAGAAACCCACTTTATCAACATATTTTGGATTTTCATCTATACTCAATTTGATTGTACGTTGATTAAATTCATTAATTTTTTGAATGATTTTTTCAAGATTGGGATGATATCTAGGATCATCATAATATTCTTGTACAAGTTCCGCATCACAATCTGTTGCTGCACAAATTTTTTCAATATTCTGCTAATGATAAACTTGTATGCAATGTGCTATCTCATCATATTGTTTTAATAAAGCGCAAGCATCTGCGATTGAAATGGTAATTTTTGCGCGTAATTCATGTAATTTTTCTTTATCCATAACACATCACTTTTAACTGCCTCATTCTTTCATTTTCAATATTTATACATCACAACTTTGCAAATTCTATTATCTTAATCAAAACATTTAAAATTGGACAATAACAATGAACGCACTAAGCTACTTTGAAATTCAGTCTTCAAATCCTGAGCGTGAAGTTAAATTTTATCATGAAGCTTTCGGTTGGAAATTTCGCAAAGTTGAAGGTCTACCCATTCAATATTTTCAAATTGAAACAGCCAACATACATGGTGGCTTATTGGAGCGTCCAGCTCAAACACCACCCACCCATTGTGGAACCAATGCCTTTACCTGTTCTTTTGAAGTTGAAGATTTTGATACAACTGCTGAAAAGATTTTAGCTTTGGGTGGACAAGTAGCAATGGAGAAATTTGCTATTCCCAATAAATGTTGGCAAGGATATTTTTTAGATGCAGATCATAATACCTTTGGATTAGTCCAAGTTGATCCCAATGCAAAATAACATTCAATAATTAAAAATCTAAATAAATGTTCGAAAAAACCTGTCTATATTCGGCTGCATGAAACAGTTGAGAAAAAGATAGCGAGTATTTTTTAAGAATTTTTATAAAAAATACAGATCATATTAAGTGATTAAGGCCTTACAGCTGATTTAAGCATTCAATTTGTGCTACCTTAATTTTAAATTCTGTAAGGCTTATCCAACTAATGACTGTACGCTTTCTTCATACTTCAGACTGGCATCTTGGACAATTCTTCTATAACCATTCTCGCCAGTATGAACATGAGCAATTTTTAGCGTGGTTATTAGCTCAAATCAAAGAAAAGCAACCCCATGCCCTATTAATTGCAGGCGATATATTCGATGTCATCAATCCTGCATCTGCTGCGCAGAAACAACTCTATCAATTCCTAGCCAATGCACATCAGCTTGCTCCACATATGCAAACCTTAATGATTGCAGGTAATCATGATTCAGGTTATCGCATTGAACAAGTTGAGCCCCTGCTTGAAAAATATCACGCCAAAACCGTCGGTGTGATTCATAAAAACGAGCTTGGTCAAATTGATTTGGATCGTTTACTGATTCCAATTTATGATGAACAAAAAAATATTATTGCTTGGTGCCTAAGCTTACCGTTTCTGCGCCCAGCCGAAATTACAGGTTTTAACGAACAAACCAATAACAGTCAAAATGCCATTGCCTATTTACATCAACAGGTGATTTCTGAAGCACGAAAAAGAAAAACAGATAATCAAGCACTCATTCTAATGTCACATGCCCATATGCAAGGTGGAGAAACCTCTGATTCTGAACGGCCTATTATCATTGGCAATGAGGAAGCACTTTCTACCACATTGTTTGAAGATAGCATTGATTATGTTGCACTCGGGCATTTACATAAACCGCAAAAAGTTGGTAAGGAACATATCCGTTATAGTGGTTCACCTATTCCCTTATCCTTTAGTGAAATCAACTATAAACACCAAATTGTCGACGTGAATATTGACCCGCTTAAAATAGATGAGTCACGGGTTTCATTTGAAAGTGTATTTATTCCCCGTAGTGTACAACTACATAAAATTAAAGGGGAATTGAACGAAGTTTTAGCCAAATTAAAGGCATTAGCAAGCGGTGAAATTGAAAATATTGATCAGCGTGAATATGTCGATATTGAATACCATACAGATGTTCCACCTCCGCCCAATTTGCGCCAACAATTTGAAGATGCTTTACCCAAAAACCGTTACCGCTTAGTTCGCATCTCAAGACAATACTTCTCATCAGAAAAAAATAGTGATGAAATTACTTCAATCAATTTAGAACCACCGACACCAGAAAAACTCTTTCAACAACTTTGGGAAAAAAATGGCTATACCAATGATGATGCTGTCTTGAAAGACTTTTTAAGCTTATTACAAGAAGCCGAAAAAACGCTTGAAAATGAACATGACGCATAGGAGTTTGCCGTGAAAATTTTATCTATACGACTCAAAAATCTCGCGTCTCTTTCGGGTGAACATTTTATAGATTTTGAATCTGAACCTTTAGCTTCAGCAGGTTTAGTGGCGATTGTTGGAAAAACAGGAGCAGGAAAATCAACCATTTTGGATGCCATGTGCCTTGCTCTATTTAATAAAATCCCACGTTTAAAAGACAGTGATGGTAAATTACAGGATGTTGATGGCTCTGAACTTTTAACCAACTCACCACTGACTGTACTCCGCCGTGGTACCTCACACGGCTTTGCTGAATTATGTTTTGTGGCACAAGATCAAAAGCATTATTTGGCACGCTGGGAACTTAAACGTTCCCGTGAAAAAGTAGATGGAAAACTACAAAGTGTCCAACGCTATTTAAAATGCTTAACTGATGGAACGGTAGTCGCAGATAAAGCCAAAGCCGTTGAATCAGCGATCTATAAAATTACCCAACTGAGTTTTGAGCAATTTACTCGTGCAGTTCTTTTGGCACAGTCCGAAGTTACAGCCTTCTTAAAAGCACGTGACAATGAACGTGGTGAATTACTTGAGTATTTAACCAATTCATCCATTTTTGGAAAAGTCGGTCAATTGGCCTACGAAAAAACCAAATTGGTGGCATCAAAACGTAAGGATTTGGAAAACCTTCTCGGTCATATTGAACTCCTCGCTGAGGAAGATGCCGCTGAATTACAGATGCAATTCCAACACATCAATCAAGACTATAAAAAACTTGAAGATGAAAAATCGCAACTTGAAAAACAACAGCAATGGTTTGAGCGTAAACAAAAACTGAATAATGAAATTGTCGTTAAGCAACAGTTGCTTAATACACAGTTACAAGCGCAACAAGGCTTAATCCCTGAGCGTGAACGTTTAAATCGTTTAGAAATATTCTCAGAGATTCGTTCTAGTATTTTTCAAAAGCAACAACTGATAAAAACCGAACAGCAACTCGCACCACAAACTCAAAAACAACAACAGCTTTTTGATGCATTACAAGTTCAATTTGACACTGAAAAGACCCGTTTTCTCCAAACTGAAACGGCTTTAACTGTTCAGCAAAATTTCGAAAATACCCATCGTGAATCTTTGAGTGAAGTACGGAAATGTATTCAGGAGCGGGATTTTATTGGGGTCGAATTTAAGAAAATTCAGACCAGATTAAATGATTTAGAATCGTCTAAAACCCCACTACTCAATCAACAACAACAACTTGAACATCATATTCAGCAGATTACAGAAAAACGAAATCTTTTAAATCAGCAACTTGCAGACTCTCAGCAGTTCTCAAGTTTGGATAAAGGTTTAACTGCACATGTGCAACAGTTAACCCAATTTATTCAGCACTATCAATCTATTGAAAATCAATTAGGGAACCTGTCTCAGGCTGAAACGAAATTAATTGAGCAAAAAACACAATTACAAGACTCAATTCATCAATTTGGAACTGCGGAGCAACTTGAAACTCAGCTTGAACAAACGCGCCAACAACGTGAATTTAAACTGAGCCAACTCAACCAATTGGCTACCTTAAAGCAAAAATTAGCCCAGTTTTTTGAATTAAAGATTGAATCTCAGCAGCTTAATGACCGATTGAAACGTTGCTCGGAACAATTTCAACAACTTGAAAAAACCACAATACAGGCTGAACAAGATTTCCAAACGGCGAAACAAGCCCGTTTAAAACTGCAAGAGGTTTTACAACAACAACGCTTATTACATGCTGAAAATGTGGAACATTTAAGAGCTGAATTAATAGATGGTCAACCTTGTGTTGTTTGTGGAAGCACGACCCATCCCTATCACCTTGATGATTCTGCTATATCTAAAGTACTGTTTGAGCTACAACAGCAACAGGAACAACAAGCCACGCTCAAAGAACAACAAACCTTTAACCTTTGGCAAGCGGCTCAACAAAACTTGACCAAATTGAGTGTCGAACAGCAACAACTTAAGACCACTCTTCAAAATGTGACTGAAAAAATAACCGTCATACAACAGCTATGTATTGAACAAGGTCAATCAACCCAAATCCCGCTGAACTTAACTCATACACAATCTGAAATTAAGCAACAATTGGAGCAACTTACCCAGCAATATCAGTTTGATATTCAACAATTGGAAGCACAATCTAAGCAATGGATTCAAAGCATCAAAATTCAGCAACAATTAAGTCAAAGCATTCAACACACTGAACATTTATTGCAAAATGCCAATAACCTACACAATCAGGTACAACATATTGTCAGTTGCTTAGCTGATCGTGAAAAAAATGCATGGCAACAGTACAGTATCACCACAGCACAATATATCTTGAGCCAATTAAATACGCGTACACAACAGCTTGAACAGCTTGAGTTATTGTCGAAACAGCATGATCAATATCTACAGCAACTCAATACAACTCAACTCAATATAGCGAATACAGCCAAACACATTTCTGAAACTGCTCACAGCTTGAACGAGATAAAACTGAAAGGGCAACAAAACACAGAATTGGCAAATCAACTCATTCAAAATATGACGGGATTAACCGAAGTTAAGCCAAATGAATGGTTAACGCAGTATGACCATGAATACCAAAAAATTCAGACGCTTTACCAACAACAAAAGCAAAGTTTTAATCAATTACGCAATCAATTTGAGCAAGAAAAAAGTCAGCTCGAACAACTCAACGCTCAGCAACAACACAATCAGAATAACCTCAATCTAGTGAATCAGGATATTCAGCAATGGCTTACTCAGCATCCAGCTTTTCAGCCTGATGATTTAGAGCTTTTGGCTCAAATCACAGCGGTACAAGAACAACAGATTCGCCAACAACTGCAACATGCTGAACGAATGTTAAATGAGGCCAATTCAGCACTTAACACCATACAAGAGCAATTAACTGAACATACGCTTCATCAACCCGAAATTGATTTTGAACAGTTACAACAATTGATTTTGAATAATGCGAATACGCTAAAAACCCAATTTGAAATCCGCGATCAGTTAAAACTCAAACTTGAATTGCATCAACAAAATGTTGCTAAGCAAAAGCAATTTGCTGATCAGATTCAACAAGTACAACAGGAAGAACATCGCTGGGGCAAAATTTCAGACTTAATGGGAGATGCGACGGGTAAGAAATTCCGTGATTATGCACAACAGTATAATCTGGATATTTTACTCGAACATGCCAACCAACAATTGGCGATGTTGTCTCAACGTTATACCTTAAAACGATTAGATAATTCACTCAGCCTTGCCATCATTGACCATGATATGGATGGTGAAACCCGTTCGGTTGCCTCACTTTCAGGAGGTGAGTCATTCTTGACTGCCCTTGCCTTATCTTTGGCAATTGCCAATATGGCATCAGGTTCAATGAAAATTGAATCTCTCTTTATCGATGAAGGTTTTGGTACATTGGATGCATCTTCATTACATATGGTCATGAATGCATTAGATCAACTGCAAAATCAAGGGCGTAAAGTTGTATTGATTTCACATATACAGGAAATGCATGAACGTATTCCTGTGCAAATTCAGGTACGCCCTTTAGGGGCGGGTGCAAGTACGCTTGAAGTGGTGAGTTAGAATAAATGAGGAGGCCACCCTCCTCTAAAACATAAACTCATCGTATTTATTTATGTTCTAAATACGCTTGTTTAGCTTGATCACAAATTTCTTTTTTATCACTCAAGCCTTGTGTGGCTTCTGCTAAAGTTTCATCAAATGTCGTATCAAACTGCTTATAGTCACGATCATATTGAGCCTTATATTTTTGATTATTTTTCATAGCAGTGATTGAGCTTTGTATTGCAACACACATAGGATAAAGCTCAGATTTGTCCTGTATTTGAGTTACACGTTCCGTTATTTCTTCAATTTTACCAAGGATCGTATCAAAGTTTTCTTGAAATTTGGCATAACTGGGCTGAGGTTTAATAAGGACTTTATATTGATCTTCAATAGGATTTGCAAATACTTGCGTAGACACCATGCCCATTAAGATTACAGTGTATATTTTTAGTAATTTCATTGGATTAAAACTCTTTATAGTTTTCATTTAATTTCATTAAGTTTAATAATAGGCATTCTTTATTTTAAGAATGCCTATTATTATTACAAACGAATAAATTAACGATCTGCGGGAAATGCATTTGGTGGAGGTGCATATTTATTCACGGGTTTAGACTCGTCTTCTGGTGCTTCCAACTCATATAAAACCGTACCAATTACACCAGCGTTCTGAATTGAACCATTCTCTGAATTCGCAGCATATGCATCTTTAGGCTTACTAAATGTAAAGGAAGCAACAGCAGATTCACTCTTACGGAAACCTTCAATTTTCAATGAATCATGTGCATGTAATACATAACCAGAATTGCTTCTGGAAGCCTCACTGCCATCAATGACATCTACACCATCAACACTGGCAACCACTTCAAACGTTTTAGCTGTGTTATTTTCATAATGAAGTTGATAGCTTTGCCCTTCACGCCCTGACAAATAGTAGCTTTGTCCAACACGATACATTGGAATTCGGTTTCCACGATCATCTACAACAGAAAAACTCACTTTTCCTTCGGCAATAGAAATTGAATTGACCGTTTTACCTTTGTAGCTTTTATCTGCATATTGCACGATAGTTTCAGCAAGAGGTGAATCAGATTTGCGCTTTAATTGCACTTCGGTCACATGGGAATCAATTTCATCACCCCACTTTGTGCCTAACTTTTCATCAGCAGCAACTTGATTGTTGGCTGCTTCAGCGGCAGCATCTGCACTGGTCGCTTCAGTTTGGGATTGAGATACGCTTTCATCTGTTTTTTTCGAACATGCAGCTAGAAAAATACACAAAAAAAGGCAGAGAAATATATTTATATTTTTCATTATAAAACCTATTTTAAAGTTTATAAGTTACGTAGATTATTATCAAAGTCATAATATCGTAGCTATTTTGACTGTGCTATTTTTAAATTATTGCAATTATGTAACATTATAACATCTAAAAAGAGGGATAATAACATCCCCCCTTTCGTCTTAATATTTTTAATTAATCCGCAGGAAAGGCATTAGGCGCAGGTGCGTAATTATCCTTAGATTTTTTGGGTAGATCGTATTTTGGTGCTTTTAACTCATACACCACTGTACCAATCACACCAGTATTTTGAATAGAACCACTGGTAGTGTTGGCAGCATAAGCATCATTTGGCTTACTAAAAATAAATGAAGCTACAGATGAATTACTCTTCCTAAAACCTTCAATCGCGAATGAGCTATATGGTCTTAACACATAACCACTATTTGAACGTGAAGCTTTACTTCCATTAAGAACATCTAAACCATCGACACTTGCAACAACTTCAAAGGTTTGGCTACTGGTATTGGCATAACGCAATTGATAGCTTTGTCCATCACGGGCAGAGAGATAATAACGCTCTCCATCGCGATACAATGGTAAAATTCGCCCACGATCATCCACAACAGAAAAGCTAATTTTTCCAGCAGCTAAAGAAATGCTATTAATACTGCGTCCTGAAAATTGCTTACTGGCATAACGAATTTGAGTTTCATCAATAGGATTACTACTCAAACGTTTTAAATCAACCTGAGTCACATATGAACTCACATCATCTCCCCATTTCGTTCCCAAACGCTCTTCGGACTTTACTCGATTTTGATTGGAGATAGGCGCTGGTGCAGCTTTAGCTGTTGCTGAGGTAGGTGATGGTGCAGATTCGATTTCTTGTGAAGTAGCATCCTGCGTTGAAGAATATTTTGCAGTACTACAAGCGCTGATTAAAGCACAAAGACATAACCATAATAATAGTTTGGATTTATACATATTCTATTTCCAGTTTTTAAATTTTATTCAAATCAGTATAGTCAAATCGACAATCATATTACATCTAATATTGTTGAGTATATTTTAAAAAATTTAACTGAATAATTTGCCTTAAAGTAAATTCCAAATGCCTAAACGGATACTCATCAGATTCATTTTACCTACACATAGAATTGTTTTTTATAGCGATTTATCTAAGCCAATGTAAAAAAGCTAATTACTATTCAATAAATACCAACAGAAATCAAAAACGGTATGTAGAAATACAGTTTTTGATTTCATCCATGCAATTACTCAACATGTATAGGTCTTAAAGTGAGAATCTGTTCACTACGTCCAAATGGCCCATAAATATCATGTAAGATGGAACTGGTTAAACCAATACCATCTTCACCATACTGTTGTACGGTTTCTAAGCCTAGCCATTGACCTTGGGGCAAACGATATAAATGAATTTGTAAATCTAGATTTGGAAAGCCCCAATTAAAAGGTGCTGTTTGTCTCGCCACAACACCATTTGCAGTATCGATCATTCCCATTAACTTCACAAATGCCGATGTCGGTCGACCTTCAACCATATCCAAAGTATTGCTAAGCCATACAATACCAGCTCCCTGTCGACGTTGCTCAGTCCTTGCTTCAATCGAATGAATATATCCACCAGACCATTGACGTATTTCATGCCAAATCGGTAACTGTTCCGGTGTACCAATAGATTGATCCTCTAAGCCTGCAACACTTTGACTATTGCTGATCATCATGCGCCAACTTCTCGCCACAATACTTATTTTACCTTGTGTGACCATTTCGGATTCAATCAGTTCAATGGTCTTGCCAGCTCGAATTACTTTTGTCCGAATATAAAATTCGCCACCTGCAATTAATCCAAGAATATCTAAACTTATACGACCAATTCGAACATCATTTCGAGGTGAAAACTGCTCTAATTCAGCACAAATAACCCCTGTCGCTGGTGCCATATGTTGCTCATGTGCATTCCAAGCCCCTTGAGCATGATCTGTCGATTGATAATGTGCAGTCACTACACCCTGTTTATCGATATGACGCTGAATTAATTGATAATATGCAGACATAAACTTCCCTATCACTCTTAAAAATCATTCGCTATACATATAATCCCGCATTATTTTTGTACTCGACTTAAGCAAAGAAGTCTAATATTAATAGGAAAAATGACCCATAGCGTTCAATATTTTACATGGGATTGAACGCTTAGATTTAAAGTGACATATTGAAAAGTCAGTGTTTGAAAGCCTAGATTTAACCAATGAGTAAAACGACACCAGAGAAAATCAGACAATAAATACCAAAGAAATGCCAACGACCATGTTCAAGCCAACTCGATAGCCATTTTAAAGCAACAAGACCTGCAATAAAGCTAAACAGCATCCCAAACATACTGGGTAAAAGCAGTTGAGCTAAATGGATATTTTGAAAATTTTCGGCATGTAGCAATCGATAAAGTTCTTTTACAATCACCGCTGGGGTTAACACCACTGCCAAGGCAAAACTAAACTCTTCCGCTTTTTGGCGAGCGACACCTAAAAATAATCCTGTTGAAATTGTTGCACCTGAACGTGAAAAACCACGAAACGGCAAACATAAAGCCTGAACAGCGCCAATCCATGCCGCACTTTTCATCGTCACATCACCAACCTGTCCGCGATCTAATCGAGAAGATAAAATAATCAATACACCAGCAGAAGCTAAAGCAGCAGCCATTAATTTTGAGTTGCTAAACAATTGCTCAATTTCAAAGTGGTTTGCCCCAGCAAAAAATACATGTTTGATCATCGATTGCAACGCTAATCCAAGTACGCCCGTGATGCATGTTGCAACAATCACAAACCATGCTTGTTTTTTAAAACGATCCCATGACGAAAAATAGGTTGTGCGCCAAGACTTCCAAAAATACACAATGACCGCAAACATGGTTCCTGTATGTAGCATCACCAATAAAAACGTCATATCGGGCGCTGATGGGTCAAAACCCATCAATTTTTCAGCCACAATCACGTGCGCTGAACTGGATACAGGCAGCAGTTCTGCAAACCCTTGTATGATGGCAAGAATAAGTACATGAAAAATAGTCATCAACAATCTCTACGGATTAGAATTATCGATGCCTTATACGTTTACAGCATTAAATCAAAATTAAAATAAACTTAAACCACTCATTATAGTAAGCTTCATACAAATTTAGCTGCTTTTTTGTCTTATTGAGTCATACATGAGCGATCTATCGTGTGATGACATGGATGTCGCTGTTGAGTGGAGCGTACCCTACCCAACATGAGCACAAACAAAGCAGGGCTTTGTTTGCAGCGCAAGATTTGGCATCCATCCCTGAAAAGAGAGGCATCGCCTACATAAATTTATTTAAATTTTCAAGGTAAGGTGCGGCTATACCAACCCTATAATCCTATAAATTAGCTTTTAGGAAATGCTATAAATTAGGGTAAGCGCAATAATCTTCCAAAATACGTCATACCATGATTAATGTTTATTTGAATAATCTCGTGCACCAAACAAAGCTGTCCCGATACGTACCATGGTTGACCCTGCGGCAATGGCTTCCACCATATCTCCAGACATCCCCATGCTTAACGTATCCCAATCTTCAGCATGCGCATGATGAACTTTAACCTGATCAAATAATTGCTTTGTATCACTAAATGCTTGCGGATGATCAGGTGCAGGAATCACCATTAAACCACGCAACTTTAAATTCTTTAATTGACTAATTTGTTTTACCAGATCTGCAACTTCATCAGGCTGACAACCATCTTTACTGTCTTGTGCATCAATATTCACTTGCAAGCAAATATTTAATGGCTTTTGAGTAACTTCTCGTTGATTTGAGAGACGCTCTGCAATGATAAAACGATCAACACCATGCACCCACGCAAACTTTTCAGCAAGATGCTTGGTTTTATTGCGCTGCACATGACCAATAAAATGCCATTCGATCTCTAAATCTTTTAAATCTTCAATTTTTTCGAGCGCTTCTTGTAAATAATTCTCGCCAAAAGCCCGCTGCCCCGTAGCATACATTTCTTTTAAGAGCATACTTGGATGTGTCTTGGAAACTGCCAACAACTGTACCTGACTCACATCTCGATTTGCTGTCAAACAGGCCTGCTGAATTTGCGTGAGTATATGATTTCGAGCTTGATTTAGATCATTCATTGACAAGGTTCTCATTTCATAAAAATTTCAGCTTCCAAGCAATGAAATTGTTGGTTATGCTGAGTGAAAGGCCTTATTATTCTACAAAATAATGAGGGTGTGTAGATCGTTTATAAATAGCTTGCGTTGTAGGCTAAAATTGAGCAAACAAGGAATGAAATGAAGAGAATAGTAAGCCTATTTTCAAATTTCACAACACAGTTTGAAATAATTTTAACTACAACTCTGTGGGACTTTGATGTTTTTGACTGCTACGTGTTAGCTTGCGAAACGATGTATCTCATCATTTAGAATAACTAAATTTCGTACTTCGCGCCTAGTAACCCAGAAAACACGCTTAAGCACAAGCATGATGAATAATCTACACCCTAGGCAAATAGATTTTTATTCGGGGACATTATGGATATTACAGAATTATTGGCGTTTTCCGTCAAAAATGGTGCATCTGACTTACACCTTTCAGCCGGTATGCCACCGATGATTCGTGTCGATGGGGAAGTCCGTCGTATCAATTTACCAGCATTGGAACATAAAGAAGTTCACAGACTGGTTTATGACATCATGAATGATAAACAACGTCGTGATTTTGAAGAACAATTAGAAACAGACTTCTCATTTGAAGTTCCAAGTATTGCCCGTTTTCGTGTAAACGCATTCAATCAAAATCGCGGTGCTGGTGCTGTATTCCGTACCATTCCGTCCAAAGTTCTGACCATGGAAGATTTAGGTTTAGGACAAATCTTCAAAGATCTTTGTGAATTACCACGTGGTTTGATTCTTGTAACAGGCCCAACAGGTTCGGGGAAGTCAACCACATTGGCCTCTATGATTGACTTTATCAATGACAGTCGCTATGACCATATTTTAACAGTCGAAGACCCAATCGAATTTGTACACCAATCTAAGAAGTGCCTCATCAACCAGCGTGAAGTGCATCGTGATACACATGGCTTTAATGAAGCACTGCGTTCTGCGTTACGTGAAGACCCTGACATTATCTTGGTCGGTGAGATGCGAGACCTTGAAACCATTCGCCTTGCATTAACTGCTGCAGAAACAGGTCACTTGGTTTTCGGCACGCTACATACCACATCTGCGGCAAAAACCATTGACCGTGTCATTGACGTATTCCCTGCTGAAGAAAAAGATATGGTACGCGCCATGTTGTCAGAATCATTACAAGCCGTCATTTCGCAAACACTGCTTAAAAAGAATGGTGGAGGACGGGTTGCCGCACATGAAATTATGATTGGTATTCCTGCAATTCGTAACTTAATCCGTGAAAACAAAGTTGCACAGATGTATTCAGCAATTCAAACGGGTGCAAACTATGGTATGACCACCTTAGATCAAAGTTTAAAAACACTGGTTGCCAAAGGTATTATTAGTCCTCAAGTTGCAAGAAATGTAGCAAAACAACCAGAATCATTTTTATAAAATGGATTATTGAGGTTTAAAAAAGATGGATTTTAATGACTTGCTCAATATGATGATTGAGCAAAAAGCATCAGACTTATTTATTACTGCCGATGTTGAACCATCAATGAAAATTAATGGTCAAATTGTTCCTGTAGTAAAAACCAAGTTAAACGGCGAAATTATTATGCAACTGCTTAACTCAATTATGAGTGAAAAGCAGCGTAAAGAATTTGCTGAGACGCGTGAATGTAACTTTGCCATTACCAATCGCGATAAAACTGCTCGTTTCCGTGTGAGTGCCTTTCAGCAGCGTGATATGCCAGGTATGGTTTTGCGTCGTATTGAAACTCAAATTCCAACTATGGATGAGCTTAAATTACCACCTATCCTCAAAGATCTGGCAATGACCAAACGTGGAATTATCATCTTTGTCGGAGCAACAGGGACAGGTAAATCAACTTCGCTTGCGTCTATCATTGGTTATCGTAATCAAAACTCTAAAGGTCATATCATCACCATTGAAGACCCGATTGAATTTGTGCATGAACATGCAGGATGCATTATTACGCAACGTGAAGTGGGAATCGATACAGATTCTTTTGAAATTGCGCTAAAAAATACTTTGCGCCAAGCGCCAGATGTGATCTTGATTGGTGAAATTCGTTCTCGTGAAACCATGGACTATGCCATAGCCTTTGCTGAAACGGGACACTTAGTATTTGCCACACTGCATGCCAACAACGCAAACCAAGCAATTGATCGGATTATTCACTTCTTTGAGTCTGATCGTCATAGCCAGTTGTTTATGGATCTATCGCTCAATTTAAAAGCGATGGTAGCACAGCAATTAATCCCAACACCTGATGGTAATTCACGTCGTGCTGCAATTGAAATTCTAATCAACTCACCATTGGTTTCAGACTTAATCCGTAAAGGTGATGTGCATGAGATTAAGGATTTGATGAAACGCTCTCGTGAATTGGGTATGCAAACTTTTGACCAAGCTTTATTTGACCTTTATAAAGCAGGACAAATTACCTATAAAGATGCACTTAAACATGCTGACTCTCCAAATGATTTACGTCTACAAATCAAATTGGATGAAGAAGGTGGTGCACAACTACTTAATGCAAATAGTAAACTCACCTTTGATGGACAATAGTCCCAAATCAAAAAAAGAGCGTATAAAAAAAGGGGGGCTTAAATAAGCCCCCCTTCATTTGTTGTATTTATGTGATTCTAGCGCTTACGATAAGCTTCCTGACATCCAGGTTCATCACAATAACCGTAAAGATTCAAAGAATGTCCAGTCAACTGAAAGCCGTGTTTCTCAGCTACTGAATGTTGCTCTTGTTCAATGGTTTCATTAGTAAATTCAACGACTTTATTACAATTTTGACAAACCAAATGATCATGATGATCTTCTTGCATTATTTCAAAAACAGAATGATTGTTTTCGAAATGATGGCGCTGAATGATTCCAGCAGCTTCAAATTGTGTTAACACACGATATACGGTCGCTAGACCGACATCTTCACCTTGTTCGAGTAATGTTTTATAAATGTCTTCCGCGCTCAAGTGGTGTTGTCTTGAATTTTCTAATAATTCCAAAATCTTGATTCGTGGTAGGGTAACTTTAAGTCCAGCTTTGCGTAAATCTTGATTTGAAATAGGCATATAAAAAGGTCTCTCAACAAATTTTAAGTTGGAATATGCAACAGAGTTGAGATGCAGTATGATCTATCCTTGGATCAATTGCATCATAATTAATTTGGGATAGTGTAGCAAAATGCAAAAAATCATGCTGACGTTATTCGTCGCTTCTTTACTTGGTGGTTGTTCTGTATTTGGAGTATACAAAGTCGATATTCCTCAAGGAACACCGTTAACCCAAGCTCAAGCTTCAAAAATTCAAGTCGGTATGACCTACCAACAAGTACAATTCTTGTTGGGTAGCCCAACAGTCTCAGATCCATTGAATCCAGGACGATGGGATTACATTTACAACTATATCCCAGGAACTTACGCGAAAAAAGCGAAGATTCCCGCAGCACATGGCCAACATTTAAAGGTTTATTTTGATCAATCAGGTGTCGTAAACAAAATTGAAGGTTTAGAAACCATTCCTGAGTCTCAACCTGGTTTACCTGCTTCTAAAGAAGCAATATTGAATGCGCCCCCACTATAGACACTTTGCGATAAAAAGAAACCCCTCAGTGAGGGGTTTTTCATATGCATTCAATTGTTTAAAGCGATTATTGTAAATAACGCCTTATTTAAATAACAATTGTTGATAGCGATTTCCACGGCAGTAACGTCCGACAGGATTTGCTTTTGCGCGATTGCGACGAATATCTTTTGGATTAATCGTTAAAGGTCTATAAATTTCAACACGATCACCTGCTTGTAATACATGTGATTGTTGTTTTATTTTCACTCCAAAGATACCAAAACTAAAATTTTCAGGCAGTTCTACTTGTTGCACCAATCCACTTTGCGCAATTGCATCAGCAATCGTCATGCCTTGAGAAAATTGTAACTCAATGTGAAATTGTTGCTTTTCGGCAGCATATGCCACCCAAATTTTTGCCACGAGATTCACCTTGACCCTTAAATTAACTGTCCAATATAGGATACCAATGCCAACACAATGCTCAAAGGTAAAATAATTCGTACCGCAATACGCCAAATATTATAAAACGCTTCAGAACTAAAATTGATCGCTTTACGTAGATGGCTGATTTTCATAATCCAACCCACAAAGATTGAATAAATCAAGCAAATGACCAAGCCCCAAATCATCAGTAATGGATTAAACACCACGACCATATTTGGAATTGCCCAAATGAATAATGCCACCAATAACACTACAAATTGAATAAGTATTGCGACTTGGCGTTGAGCTAACTGTTCTTTGCCTAGTTGTAATAATAGCGCGGCTGAAATGACTGCAGTAAATAATAAAGTATACGCAGGGATTTGTGCTGAAGCTGCAAAAAAACTAAAGGCAATCACAGCAACCAGTTGCGCAATCCAAATAGGTAAAGCTGTTTTAGACGCCTCATTATTCTGTTGGACATTTAACAAGCTGGTTTGCCAATACAAACCTAAACCGAGCCCTGTGGCCACAAGGGCTAAAATCGTAGCATTGCCCCACTCTTTAAATTCTAAAGGGGTAACATGCCAAGTCTGTAAATGGGTACCAAAGACTTGTGCAAGAATTAAAGAAAGCAGCACGCCTACCGTGATCAAACCCACTAAAATTTGACGAGGTGCAAATGACAAAGCAAAAGCCATGACAGCGGCACCAGCAAACAATAGATGACTTTGTATCGGTAAATTCACCATTTGCACAGTACTTTGACTGATATTCGATAAAATCCCACCCGCTAAGAACGGAATAAAAATAACAGCCAGCCAGCCAACAATACGCCACGATTGTGATGCATCAGCATCACGAGTTAAGCTAGACAAGGCATTGAGTGCAGTTGTTTTAGAACGCTTTGCTAATGCAACTTCTAAATAAGTAATCGGCAATGCCAACACGAGCATTGACACTAACCACAATATCCAAAAATCAATTTGTCGATCAATTTGAATATCCAGACTTGGTGCTAAGCCTGCGATAATTATAAATGATAAACAAAATGCCATGAGCGGCGATAACCATCGTGACATAGAATAATCCTGCATGAGGTGTTTCGTAAAAAGTTCTACTATTTTGCCTTTGTCGATGCTGAAAATCAAAGTTTAAAAGAAAAAAGCAAATCACCCCTCGATGATTTGCTGCGCTAGATATTGTTATAATCTTTGTTATTTCTTTTTATCCCCTCTGAATTTTTTTAGTTAGAGAGCTGGTGATTTCCATAATTTCACAATCATAAAATGTCTGTAAATTACGAAAAAAATCTTGCAAACCAATTTTTTCCTTTTTTCTTTTCGTTTTCTTTAATGATCCCCATCATATTTAATTTTACAGCCCCCACATAATCTGCATCATCGTGTTGAATATGATTAATTAACCATTTAGACAACACCTCATGTAATTCTTTTTCTATAGAATGCCCTTCTTCAAAACTGGTACGATAACTTTCTATACGTTTAATAAACAGGTCATGTACACGCTTATGAGGAACACGATATTTATAACCAGCCTCTTCTTGTAAGCTTTCTTCAAAGGTAAAATGTGATTGCGTATAGTCAATAATATTATCAAGAATTTGCTTGATACGAGCACGATCCGTTGCCATACCGATTTCATCAATTTCATTGATGTAATCCAAAATCCTTTTATGTTGATCGTCGATCACATCGATACCCGTATTATATTCTGGAATCCATCTCATCTTCATACGATCACCCTAAAATAATGTCTTGACCTTAAGCAACCATATTAACGGCTATCTCTCTAAATAAAAATAAACTGTATTAGTCGGGATTCATTAAAAAAACTATGAAATAAATTAAGTTATTGTTTATACTTGGATAATATTTTAATCCGCACTAAAAGAGTAAGATATTTTTTAACCAATTATTAAATTTAAATGATTTTATTGATTGTCTATATTTATTATTAAGCATGAATAAATGATTATAATTGTGTAATCGATTTTTCTTACAATCACTTCAAATTTTATTTTTATACGATTTCTCGTTAAAAAACTAAGATAATTTTGTCAAAATCAGAATAAATATTCTTTTGTGATTTTGTTGTATTTTTAAATACTTTCTTTATTCAAGTAAAAATATTTTATAGATACTATTATTATTCCTCTTATTTCATGACTCACTTTAAAAGAGTTGAAATATAAATTTTATTAAGACTATTTAATATGATATTTAAATAATTATAACGGTATCATTACATCAAAAATTATATAAAGAATATAATTAAATATTATTATTTAATCATCCTCTGTTTATTGTAACAACATCAAAATACTTAGTTAATTATCAAAGATGACAATCCCATATAGTCAACCACCTCATTATTCATACAAGTGATTTGCATCAAGCCATTGATCATAAATGAAGCTTATGTATTGTATGAACATTTAGAAAATGTTGGTTATCAATTCATTTTTTTTGAATCTTAGATCGTGATCCTACCGTATGGCAACATGGATGTCGCCATTGGGCGAGGTACAGGACGTACCCCTCGCCTAACATAAGCAATAACAAAGCACTGCTTTGTTTGTAGCGCAAGGTTTGATAATCCCTACGAAAAGCGAGGCATCACCTAAGCAAAGGTATTTAAACTTTGAATGTAAGATGTGCAGTGTAAGCTTTTTATAATCAAACAATTTTATTTACTCATACAGTCGATTTAATTAAAAGTATTATTTAAGAGAAATTATATTCTTATGTCTGAGTTTTTGACAGGTTGACTATAAATTAAATTTATTTTTACAATGACTTAGATTCTAAAAAATATGGAGTTAACGAATTACGCCTCCCCCAATCTTCACATGAATTCATTCAGATCAAACTAATATTGATCTGCCTTGGTGACTCTAACCAAACTTGGATCAGCGGCCTCACGAGCAAGTCTTTCCACATGGGTCGTTGCGGCTTTTATCGCTTGACCATCTTTAAATAAAATCATCTCACCAGGCTGATATGCGGTCCAAACTTCATTTTGAGTCAACGGCTCTGTGGTAATCACGGCAACACGATCTTCTTTTGTTGTAAATTGACTAAAATCAATATCAACATCAATATCGACTAAGCGTGCATATGTAAATGGATACTCACGTACAATCCAATGCAGCTTAGTTGTCGCATAACTAAACAATGCTTGTCCATTGGAGAGGCAAAAATTAAAAGTGCCATATTCTGCAATTTTAGGTGAGATTTCTTCAAGCAAGGCAAAAACATCATTTAAACTCGGTTCAAAATAACCAAATCTTAAAACTAATTGTTCAAGCAAATAACAAAATGCCAACTCACTATCTGTACTGCCTACAGGGGTAAAACGCCCCGATAAATGCGGATGAAAGTTATGTAAATCACCATTATGTGCAAAAATCCACTGTCTCCCCCATAGCTCACGAATAAATGGATGAGAGTTTTCTAAGGTGATTTTACCTTGGGTTGCTTTGCGAATATGCGCAATAACATTACGAGATTTGATCGGATAGTTACGCACCAGTTCAGCAATTGGTGACAAGACAGCAGATTGATTATCAACAAATAAACGGCATGCTTTATCTTCAAAAAAAGCAATACCAAACCCATCAGAATGATCAGAGGTTATTCCTGCGCGTTGAGAAAACCCACGAAACGAAAAGGTAATATCAGTGGGAGCAGCGCAGTTCATTCCAAGCAATTGGCACATAGTGTATTCATACAGCATTTTATTTATAAGAATATTGTGCATGACTACGCACCTGCTTGCAAATCTCAATAACTGAAAATAACTGCAAACAGATGCATATTAGACTAATGACTTCACACAGAACAACAAAATGCTTGGGGTAATTTTAGGATATCTAAGTCAAAGTATCCTTATTTTTTCGGACACTCAGCGATTAACCATTTTCTTTAAAACAAAGTTTTTGGCAATTTCATTGACATCTAAAAAGACAAAATAATCTAAACAATTAAATGCCTCATCATGATAAGCCTGTTTAGATAAACGAGCATTCATTTTCAAATAGACATCAAATAACTTCGGAATTCGTTCATCTTGTGGAAAGCTGTACTCTGGATGACACGGTTCAAAAGCAGAATTTGCCTTTATATCAATCGACTGTTTGCTAGTCATTTTCTTCAAATGCTGATGCGTATAATAAGCACGGGCCTTATTGTCTTCTAGACGAATACTGACACACCCTATTAAATGTTTTGCTTTCATTTTCCACAGCACTGTCGGAACTAGATTTAACCATAACATCGACAAGGCACGCCCATTACGATAGCGCGGATGCACACAAGTACGGCCAATTTCTACAATATTAGATAAATGTGAAAGCTGAGAAAGATCAAACTCTTGTGCACTATAACTACGTGCAAGCTCATGCCCTTGAATTAACTTCAAGCGTGTATAAGCAACAATTTCATTGCTCCATTTATCACGTAATACTGCATGTTCACAATCAAGATCATATAAGTCTTGATCTAACCCATTTTCAAATGTAATGCCAAATTGATCTGCGAACTGTACTGCACGAAATTTTTGTACTTCTTTGAGTTGTTTCAGGTCTTCGACCCATTCAAATTTATATTGTGATTGTGCTTTTTTAGATTTTGGTAAAGGTAAATTTAAGTTCTGGAAGTTCTGACGATACTGATTTAATTTTGCGAACATATTTTCGACTCCTTGAGCTTTTACTTACACTAGGCAATCCCGATGACACTTATATGACGAAAAAATGACCGTTTAAAAACACGCAATGAGTAGTTAATTTGAAACAGTGTCGGTAAAATAAAAAGCCAATGCTTTCACATTGGCTTTCAAAGAAATTAACGTATAAATTAAAAATTATTTATGAGGCTTGCCACGGTTGGTAATTAATGTTCCTACACCATGATCTGTAAAGATTTCTAAGAGCGTTGCATGGGGTACACGCCCATCCACAATATGTGCACTAACAACCCCACCTTTAACCGCATCTAACGCACACCCCACTTTGGGGATCATCCCCCCGTAAATCACTCCGGTTTCAATAAGACGATCCACTTCTTGAGTACTCAAACCAGTAAGGAGGTTTTTATTTTCATCTAAAACACCCGAGATATTGGTCAATAGAATCAATTTTTCCGCCCCTAAAGCTTCTGCCACTTTACCAGCAACTAAATCAGCATTGATATTATAAGTTTGACCATCTTCATCTACACCTAAAGGCGCTATCACTGGAATAAAATCACTCTGGGTAAACATTTCCAAGACATCAGTTTTAACCCCGATCACTTCTCCCACAAGACCTAAGTCAATTTGTGTGACTGTACCATCTGCAAGCGTTTTTTCCATCAAGAGCTTTTGAGCACGTAATAAATTACCGTCTTTCCCTGTTAAACCAATAGCACGTCCACCGTGTTGATTAATCAAGTTAACGATGGATTTATTGACACTGCCGCCTAAAACCATCTCGACTACTTCCATGGTTGCTGGATCCGTCACCCGCATTCCATCAATTCGATCAGACTCACGACCTAACTGTTTAAGTAATGAATCTACTTGTGGACCACCCCCATGTACGACAATCGGATTTAAACCTACAGTCTTGAGTAAAACGATATCACGAGCAAATGAACTTTCCAAAGCAGGATCAGTCATTGCATTGCCACCATATTTTACAACGAGTGTTTTACCTGTAAATCGTTGAATATATGGCAAAGCCTCTGTCAATATTTGCGCTTTGTCGATGCCAGTATGCTGATGTGGCATTCGCCTCTCCTTAGTGAGCTGTAGGAATTAGACTGATGAATATGGATAAATTAAGAAATCAGTGTGCCTGTAGAATATCTTTGGCGATCATAGGATAACGGTCACGAAGCATAGACGCAAATGTCTGACGAATTTCATTTAAACAAATTGGGTCATCAGCATCAAACCGTACTGTAAAATATTCACCCGTATTTGATGCTCGAATAATGCCAAACCCGTGTTCAAAATCAAGGCGTATGCCATCAATTTTACTCAGTTCAGCACCAAACTGTTGACTGAGATATTCAATCTCGTTCAAAACAATTTTCGGATCAGTACAATGGGTACTGATATAGGTATCTTCGGTATAGAAACGATCGGGATAACACGCTAAGATTTCAGACAATGTGGCTTGAGGAAAATAACTTAAGTACTCCATCACACGTAAAGCAGCATATAACCCATCATCATAGCCAAATCCTCGCCCATCATTAAAGACATAATGACCTGCGTACTCACCACCAAAGACAGCTTGGCCTTTAGATTGCGACATGTATTTGCGTAAAAAACTGCTGCCAGTTCGAATCATCTTGGCTTGACCGCCTAAACGCTCAACCACTTGACGCACCATAGATGAACATTTCACATCAAACACGATTTCATGCTGTGGATGATCTTTCAAACAGATTTGCGCGAACAGTGCTAAAAGTCGATCTGCTGAAATAATATGTGCATTTTCATCCAACAAAACCACACGATCACCATCACCATCTAAAGCAATACCAATGTCTGCCTGATGATTGAGTACATTTTGTCGTAGTAATTCTAAATGTGAAGCTTGTGAAGGATCTGGTGCATGATCAGGGAAGTTTCCATCAGCATTACAACGTAATGCAATCACCTCACAGCCCAATTTTTTTAAAACAAGATTGGCACAAAAGCCTGCGGAACCGTTTAAACCATCAATCACGACTTTGAGTGGTCGGGTTAATTGAATATCTGTTAATAACGCGGACTGATAGGATAAACAAAATTCAGACTTTATTTGATGAGTTGCCCTTTCAACAATAGCTCCTGTATCAATCCATGCTGACTGCTTATTTTGCAGATAATTTTTTGCTTGAATTCCAATGTTTTGAATCATTTCAGGAGAAGGTGGCTCAAACTGCATAATCCATTTAATACCATTGTCAGTTTTTGGATTATGACTTGCTGTCACCATAATGCCATTGCCCTGCGTATTTCTTGCGGCAAAGTACAATTGTGGGGTCGCACAGCAGCCTATTTCAGTAACTTCAATGTGGTTATTTTGAAATACCTGTTTGATAATTTGAGCATACGCAGGACTACTTAATCGTGCATCATAACCCAAGGTTATTTTTGATTGACCCTTTTCAATCAGTTGATTAACTAAAGCATATGCCACTGCCTGAATCAATTCTGGGGGCATCATTTCAACTTTTCCACGGATATCATAGGCGCGGAAAAGTTGAAAAGGAAAATCATTCATCTTTTTCATAAGCAAAACTTCTATTTGCTCAACCCTTTATTTTGTTAGCTTCATCTCTCTAATGATTAGCAGTCAATTCATTTATATGAAAATATTTATATCAGGTCAAATGCAATATACTAAAAACTCTTGATAATATATTCAATTTCATACAAGGCTTTATACATACTTTTTGTTACAAATCAATATAATATTAAAAAAGCCTGATAAATCAGGCTTTAAAAATTATAGAAAAATCTAGTTTTTCCCAGTATGACCAAAACCACCCGCACCACGTTCAGTCGCTTCAAATTCATTTACAATATCAAATTGCGCTTGAACTACAGGCACTAATACATATTGCGCTAAACGCTCACCAGGCTCTAAAGTAAAGCTGGTTTGACCACGATTCCATACAGAAACCATTAATTCACCTTGATAATCTGAATCAATTAACCCAACCAAATTGCCCAATACGATCCCATGCTTATGGCCCAAGCCCGAACGTGGTAAAACTAGACCAGCAAAATTAGTATCTTCAATATAAATGGCCATGCCTGTTTTAACTAAAACAGTTTGACCAGGTTCAATCTGAATCGCTTCTTCTACACATGCACGTAAGTCCAAACCTGCTGAACCTGATGTTGCATATGTTGGCATTGGCCATTCTTGACCTAAACGTTGATCAAGTACTTTTACTTGAACTTTCATATTGAAATCCTTGGTTAAATAAAGCTGTTAAAAGTTTTTTTATTTTTTTCGATCTGTTCAAAATCAAATCGAAAGAAAAAAAAAGAACTGGTTTAAAAATTAACGTTTTAATAACGCTTTTAAGTTTTGTAAATATTGCTGTGCTTGTTGCTTTGGATCGACATGTTCAGCTATTTTTTTCTTACGCCCTAGCCAATCAAGCTCATCTTGTGGCAATTCATCTAAGAAGCGACTTGGCGTCATTTGCTTCATTTGTCCACCATTTTTACGCTGCTCAGCCAAAGTCAAGGTCAAACCTTGTTGTGCACGAGTAATCCCCACGTACATTAAACGGCGTTCTTCTTCGATCGTTTCCGCAGCAATGGAGTTCTTATGTGGCAGAAGCTCTTCTTCTAAGCCCATAATATAAACAAATGGAAATTCCAGACCTTTAGATGCATGTAATGTCAGCAGGTTGACCTTATCGGTGTCTTCATCTTCCTGTTGTTGCTCAAGCATATCCAACAACACCATTTTACGAATCACACTTTCAATGTTCTTTTCATCTACATCTTCAGCACGGTTGATTAAGCTTTGAATACTGGTATAGAGCATCTCCACATTATCAATCTTGGTTTTTTCTTGTGCAGGCGTTGCCGCAGTTTCACGTAAATAATCGATATAGCCTGCATCATTCATCATTTGACGAATTTTAGGAACAGGTTCATCGTCATCTAACAATTCACGAGTGAAATCATTGATAAAGCCAGCAAACTCAGCCAATTGTGTGGTGGCCTTTTTTGGCATCACCATAGTTAAGCGTTGATCACTTGCCGCAGCCAACAGTGATAAATGATTTTCTTGGGCAAAAAGACCTAACTTTTCAAGTGTTACTGGGCCAATTGCACGTTTAGGCGTATTGATAATACGTAGGAAAGCACTGTCATCTTCAGGGTTAATGATGATACGCAAGTAGCTCATCACATCTTTAATTTCTGCACGACCAAAGAAAGATTGACCACCAGAGAGCTTGTATGGAATCTGCATTTGACGTAGCTGAGTTTCCAATACACGTGCTTGGAAATTTCCGCGATACAACACCGCATAATCTTTCCAGTTTTTGCCATTCATCAATTTATGCGTGAGCAGGTCTTTTACTACGCGTTCAGATTCATCATCATCATTACGACAGGTGATGATTCGAATGACTTCACCATGGCCTTTATCACTCCACAACTTTTTATCAAAAATGTGTGGGTTATTTTCAATGACATGGTTCGCGGCTTTTAAAATACGACTGGTAGAGCGGTAGTTTTGCTCCAGCTTAATCACTTTTAAATTGCGGAAATCTTCTTTGAGCAATGCCATATTTTCAGGCTTTGCACCACGCCATGCATAAATGGATTGGTCATCATCACCTACAGCGGTGAACTGCCCCATCACACCGACCAATAATTTCACCAAAATATATTGCGCGGTATTGGTGTCTTGATACTCATCCACAAGTAGATAGCGAACTCGGTTTTGCCAACGATCACGAACTTCTGCATTGTCTTGTAAGAGGCGTGTTGGCATCACGATCAGATCATCAAAATCTACGGCATTATAAGCACGTAAATTTCGCTCATATAATTGATACAAGTGGGCAAACTGCACATCTTCTGGTGTTTCACAAGTCGTATGTGCTTGTTCAGGCACAATCAAATCATTTTTCCAATCTGAAATCTTTTTCATGGCTTTAGCAATCAATTCTTTGCTTTCAGCGCCCGATAAATTATCACGATGCATCAAATCCATAAGAATACGCTTACAGTCATCGGCATCAAGGATTGAGAAATTATTTTTCAGTGGGGTATTTTTCAGCTCAATTCGTAATAAATTTAAACCAAAGGTATGAAAGGTTGAAACCGAAAGCCCTTTCCCTTCTTCTTTACCCAACAACTTACCGACACGTTCTTTCATTTCACGTGCAGCTTTATTGGTAAAGGTCATTGCAGTAATTCGATGTGCAGGAATCCCACACTGTTGAACCAAATACGCAATTTTTCTTGTAATTACTGAGGTTTTACCTGAACCCGCCCCTGCAAGTACTAACAAGGGTCCTTGAGTATATTTCATGGCTTCAAGTTGCTTGTCATTTAGTTGACTTGCTTTCGACATTGTTCATCCTCTAAAAACTTCGAGCTCGATTATAGTCATCTAAAGTAGAGTTGCAAAATGCTTAATTTGAATTTTTCAAATATAAAAACCAGATAAAAATAATTTCAGTTAAATTATGCTTTAGTTTCAAACCGTCTTGTTTCAATACTCTATTTTGCTCTGAGCTGTTGTTATTCAGTTAACCTGTGATCAAATGGCGAAAGCATAACCAAAAGCTATCACCCAAAGCCATAATAACGGTTAACACACTGCAGCAAGAAGAGAGACTATCCTCGAATCAACGCTCGTATTAATGATAAAAACCTTAATCTCATGCTTAAAAAGATTAATAAAATTTAAGCAAAAATTTGGAAAATAAAAAAAAGGAATCATAGCGAACTATGATTCCTCTTCAACACTTTTAGCTAAAAAATTCGCTACTTTTATTACGATTTCTTAGTTTGTCGCATAAATACTAATTTCTACACGACGGTTCTGTTCACGACCCGCAGCAGTTGAGTTATCTGCGATTGGATTTTGCGAACCATAACCTTGGGTATCAATACGGCTTTGTACGCCTTTACCTTTAAGGTAGTTAGCAACTGAGTATGCGCGGTTTTGAGATAATGGAATGTTAATTGAGTCATTCCCTGTATTATCCGTATAACCAGTCACAAGAATTACACTCTTGTTGTCTTCCATTAAAGTTTGTGCAACTTTATTCAACGTACCGTAGAAGTTCGGTTTAATTGATGACTTATTGGTATCAAATGTAATGCTACCTGGCATAACTAAAGCTACAGAACCATCTGGATTACGGTTAACTTCTACACCAGTACCCTGCATTTGCTGACGTAATTTCTTCTCTTTATTGTCTAAATAAAGACCAGTACCCGCACCTAAAAGCGCACCTATTGCTGCTGCACGATTGTTTTGTGCAGATGAGTTTGCATTACCACGAGACAAACCATAGCCCGCTGCTGCACCGATCAAACCGCCAATAGCAGATTTGTCGTACTCCATACCACCAATGTTATTACCAGTTGATTGACAGCCAGAAAGTACTAAAGCCCCTGCTGTAAGTGTTGTAATTAATAGTGCACGCATTGCATGCCTCCAAGTTGTGTTTTTTGTTAGCTTAATTTTGGTATAAAAAACAAAGCACCACTATAGGCGTTTTGTTAACAATCACGTATTTTTTTACATTTTGTAATATTTACAATGAAATTTACAAAAGTGATCATCATAATTTGTACATAGTCATTAAATGTGTCTTTTTAAATTGCATTGTAACGATTATATTTAAGGGCTGTGGACAATTCGTCTATGTTTGCGATTATGTATATTTCTAGGTGATACGAGGCAAGAAATACGAAATTTATTCATTCTAAATAATGATAAACATTATTTCGCAACGTAGCAGTAAAAAATATCTAGTCGCTTGAACTGGCACTCACAATAAATCATTAGGACTGTTCTATGTCATCTCAACAGCAGAAGCAACCTATTTTAAAAAAAATTACGAAAGGTTTAACCGTTGGCTCAGTGATTACTGGCAGTACTTTTTTTCACGGCCCACCTGTTTTAGCTTTAGGCTTGACCAAATTATTTAAAAAGTCAAAAAAGGTGGATGAAACCAATATCAATATCACCAATAGTTGGTTAAGTGTAAATAATTGGTTGATTGATCATGTTCTTCCCGAAACACAATGGGACATTACTGTTGATGACAACTTGGATTTAAATATGCAAGGTCGTTATTTAATGACCTGTAACCATCAAAGTTGGGTCGATACTACCGTAAACCAATATTTTGGTCTAACACGCATGCCTCTCACCCGCTTTTTCACCAAATGGGAACTGATCTTTATACCATTTGTTGGGCAAGCATTTAAAATTCTTGGCTTTCCGATGATGAAACGCCATACAAAAGAGCAGATTGCAAAGAACCCTGATCTCAAAACACGTGATATGGAAGAAGCACGTAAAGCCTGTGAACAGTTATTAAGCCAGCCTTTTACATTGCTCAACTACCTTGAAGGAACACGTTTTACCCCAAAAAAACATGCTCAACAGCAATCCCCTTTTACCAATTTACTTAAACCTAAGGCCGGTGGACTTGCTCTCGCCTTAAATATCTTAGGTGATAAGATTGACGCTCTGGTGGATATGACCATTGTGTATCCAGATGGTGCACCCGGTTATGGTGAGTTTTGGTTAGGTGAAGTACCTCGAATTGCAGTTAATATGCGTAAAATTGAGATTCCTGAATGGGTACTGGGCGGCAATTATGAAGATGATGCAGAATATCGCGAACGCTTTCAAAACTGGGTTGATGATTTATGGAGTGAAAAAGATCAACTGATTAGCACCATAAAACAAAAATATAATCACTAACTTTCAATTGAAGAAAAAACTACAGAATAGGATGGATATGACAGAGCAAGTTCCACCACTCGAAAACAGTACAGAAACGAAAAACGATATGTCACGAGGATGGTGGATCGCTTTTGGTTATGACATCTTTATGATGTTTATCATCGTCTTCAACCTATTCTGTTTATGTGCCAATGCTTTTTTAATGAGTAATTTTGGTGACTGGCTTTTCAATGAAATTCATCTACCGCAAGTTTTACAGTATTACAAAACAGATCTGCATCCGTGGGTGATTAAAACTGAAAGCTGGTTTATTACCTTTTTGATTGTTGAATTAGGCATTCGCTGGCTCATCGCTATTATCAACAAACACCATGCGCGTTGGTTCTTCTTTCCATTTATTCACTGGTATGAGATTTTAGCGATTATTCCTTATTTACGTTTTTTACGTTTAATTCGCGTCGGTATTATTGCTTATCATTTTCATGAGTTAGGTTATAAGGTTATTCCCGATAACATTCTAAAACGTGTGCTGTTTTATTATCGAGTACTGATGGAAGAATTATCAGATCGTGTTGTGATTACCGTCATTGATGGAATTAAACAAGAATTAGACACCAGCTCAAGCCATAAAAAAATCATTCATGATTTAATTGATCACCATAGAGATCGTTTTGCACAAACTTTAGCTGAAGTCTTACAAGAATCTTTGGCCACTGAACTAAAAGCACAAAGTCATGTGATTACCCATAATGTCGGACAGATTGTACGTCAAGCGATTGAGGACACCCCGCAATTGACCCAGTTATTGCGCATGATCCCAATTGCAGGCAGTATGATTGAAAATCAGATTCAAAATATTGGGCAACAGCTAGGTGAGAATATTACGCAAGGATTGGTGCAACCGTTTACTCAAGGCAATCTACAAAATCCAAACGCGACCTATCAATTAATTTCAACCAAATTAAGCCAATTAAATATTGAAAATCAAAAACTTGAAGAACTAGTTGAATCTATAGTCTATGAAAGTTTAGAATCGTTAAGGAAACAAGTGAAAGTAAAACAATGGCAGCTTGAATTAGAAAAAAATGATCAAGTAAAAGATGAGTGATTCAAAGAATAAGCAATTCATTGAAAATATTTGTATCTTTGCTAGAGAAATCATTCAATATGTTCTAGCATTTGCCCTATTTCACAATTTTTGACGCTTAGATAGAAAAATTTAGGTCACATGCCTTTTAAGGAATAATTATGGCTGATATACGGATTACAGGCAGAATGGTTAATTTTACCCGATTAACCTTCGATACTAATGATCATGATGCCATCCGCCAGCAATTAACTTCAATGATGAGTGAGACCTCTTATCAAGGGGCTTTGGTCATTATTGATACCACAGTTGAACAAGAGCTTATTGCCCTGATTCAACTCATTATCAGCCTAGATTTACAGCCTATGGCTGTGATTGATGGTTTATTGGGTGACCAAGCACGTGCAATTCAATTCCCAGTCTTGCCTGCCGATCGTCCATTGCAACGGATTAAACCGACGAAAGAACAAGTGGTTGAAACTCCAGTAAAAGCACCCGCTGTAGCGACACCAAATGTAAGCGTAGATGCGTCTAAAACATTGAGTCATGTCACTTCATATCATGATGAAATTTTAAGAACTGGGCAATGTTTGGTTCAAGATCATGGAGACATCATACTGAATGCTGGTATTAACAGTGGTTCAGAAGTGATTGCTTCAGGAAATATACATATCTATGGCAGTGTTCGTGGTAGAGTCATTGCAGGCGCAGGTGGTAACACCAGTGCAAGAATTTTTTGTCATTCACTAGAAGCCGAATTGGTTTCTATTGCGGGAACATATTGTGTAGCAGATGACATTCCTCAAGATGTAATTAAAAAAGCTGTACATATTTACTTGAATGACCAGCAAGAGCTAGTGTTTGAAGCTTTGCAATTTTAAGGTATAAATTAAACACCATATAAAACTCGTTTAATCGGGTAAAATGACCATAACAGGAGTGGATTCGGTGGCCAAAATTGTTGTCGTTACATCAGGCAAAGGTGGCGTAGGTAAAACTACGACGAGTGCATCTTTTGCAACAGGATTAGCCCTACGAGGTCATAAAACTGTTGTGATTGATTTCGATGTGGGTTTGCGTAATTTAGATTTGATCATGGGCTGTGAACGCCGTGTCGTATATGATTTTGTAAATGTCATCAATAACGAAGCGCGCTTACAGCAAGCGCTAATTCGCGATAAAGATATTGAAAATTTATATATTTTACCTGCATCGCAAACCCGTGATAAAGATGCACTGAGCGATGATGGTGTTGCTCGTGTAATCGATGAGCTTGCACAAGAATTCGATTATATTATCTGTGACTCACCTGCAGGGATTGAGCGTGGTGCAATTTTAGCCATGTATCATGCAGATGAAGCGATTATTGTAACAAACCCAGAAATCTCTTCTGTTCGAGATTCAGACCGTATTATTGGTATGCTCGACAGTAAGACGAAAAAAGTAGAAAACAACGAAGGGCGTATTCGTAAACATTTATGTATTACGCGTTTTAACCCTGAACGTGCCGATAAACAAGAAATGTTGACCATTGATGATATCTCAAAAGATATCTTACGTGTACCAACTTTAGGCGTCATTCCAGAATGCCCTAGCGTACTTCAGGCATCGAATGAAGGTAAACCTGTCATTCTTTACCAAGAAGCATCTGCTGGGCAAGCATATGATGATTTAGTTGCGCGTTTCTTGGGTGAGGAACGTCCTTATCGACATATTACAGTGAAACCTAAGGGTTGGTTAGCACGGTTATTTGGAGCGTAGAAATGGCAGGATTTTGGAGTAAACTTTTTAGCAATGATGACAAACCATCTAGCGCCCAAACTGCTAAAGATCGCTTAAAAGTTATTGTTGCTTCTGAAAACGGTTTGGGCAAACGTTTAAGCCAAGACAAGATTGACCAAATGAAAAAAGAAATCATGCAAGTGGTTAATCGTTATGTCCGTGGCGTGGATGAACAGCATATTCAAATGCAAGTTCGTTCTGAAGCCAACATTGAAATGTTGGAAATGAATATCAATTTACCTGAAGAACGATAATTTCATTATTGATTAGTCAAGCGGATTGATTCAGGGCAAAATATAGGGCAGAGTTAAAAAGGGTTACTTTTTCTCGTGCAATATATTTTGCCCTTTTTGTTTTAGATTTTTTTCAGCTAAAGATTGTATTTATCCTTATAAAATAAAAGATAAATAAGGTTGATATAATGTTGTAAATTAATCATTTAATTTAGAATTATTTTATTTGAGGAGATGCTGTTATGGCACTTTCACAGCCAGCAACGTTCAATGAAGAATGGTCAGACGAGCGTGTTTTTGCCTACTTAGATCAACTTCCTCCTGAAGGTACTAATACTGATTTTCATGTACTTTATCATGCCTTTAAACATATGCGTCCTTTTGACTATGAACGCTTATTGACTAAGTTTGTTGCTGCTGGTCGAAATATCAACGCAACTAATCCAGAAGGTCTACGTATTCATGATGTGATTGCAGAGTACCCGCGTCAAAAAGAAGGTTTCTTAGAAGTATTAGCGAAGTTTGCTTAAGCACTTCAACCAACGAGCAATGTAGTCTTGAAATATTGCTGATCTGTAAACGCCTAATGAACTTCATTGGGCGTTTTTTAGTTTATATATCCCATTTTATCAATGTCTATATCTCAATGTTCTATACTATTTCCTACAAAAAAATATTAAAAACATCCATATAAACAATTAAGTCAGTCAGCATAATTTCATATGAACAAATTAACTTTTCTAAAATTACACTATTTTATTTGATCTTTAATCACGTTTAAACATCATTTAATTTTATTTATGTCAAACAACCATATGCTTTGTAAATACGCATTGCTTTTATGATTTACTTTAAATCACTCCTGTATATCAGCACTGGATAATTATATTTAAATGTAGTTCCTGTTTGATATGTCTGAAGTTGAAGTATTTAATTCTACAGACTCTAATAACCTTTCATAAAAAAACCCAGCTTGCGCTGGGTTTTTGAATCAAGTCAATGCTTAGTGAGCAGCAAATTGGTTCATTGTGTTTTTAGCATCGTCATGCGCTTTAAGTGCATTGTCACCAGAGAAGATTTCTTTGTGATCATCACCGATGTCAGAACCCGCCATCGCTTGGTGTTTAACACAAGCGATACCACCACGGATTTCTTTACGTTGTACACCAGCAACATAAGCCAACATACCTTCAGTACCGAAGTAACCTTGTGCAAGCTCATGAGTAGAAAGCGCAGCAGTATGGTAAGTCGGAAGTGTAATCAAGTGATGGAATACACCCGCTTCACGAGAAGCATCTGCTTGGAATGTACGGATTTTCGAGTCAGCATCAGCAGCCAATTCAGAAGCATCGTACTCAGCGCTCATTAATTTAGCACGGTCGTAAGCAGAAACATCTTTACCTTCAGCAACCCAACGATCGTAAGCTTGTTGACGGAAGTTTAAAGTCCAGTTGAATGATGGGCTGTTGTTATAAACAAGCTTCGCATTTGGAACTGTTTCACGTACACGGTTAACCATGTGTGCAATTTCTTCAACGTTTGGAGTCGCAGTCTCGATCCAAAGAAGATCTGCACCGTTTTGTAAGCTAGACACACAGTCAAGTACAACACGGTCAATTTGAGTACCTTCACGGAACTGATATAGGCCTGAAGCTAAACGCTTAGGACGGTGTAATTTACCATCACGTTTAATCAAGATTTCATCTTCTTGAGCATCTGCAATGTCAATTTCAGTTGTATCTAAGTAGCTAATATATTGAGAAGCAATATCACCTGGCTCTTTAACCACTGGGATTTTTTGAGTCAAGTCAGCGCCTTCAGAGTCAGTACGCGCAACGATAATACCGTCATCAAGACCCATTTCTAAGAATGCATAACGTAATGCATGGATTTTAGAGATAAAGTCTTCATGTGGAACTGTTACTTTACCAGCTTGGTGACCACATTGTTTAGCATCAGATACTTGGTTTTCGATTTGAAGTGCACATGCACCGGCTTCAATCATTTTACGCGCAAGTAAATAAGTTGCTTCTTCGTTACCGAAACCTGCATCGATGTCCGCAATAATTGGCACAACGTGAGTTTGGAAACCATCGATTTGTGCAGTGATTTCAGCAGCTTTAGCTGTATCACCAGCTTCGTTTGCTTTTTTAAGCGCACGGAATAAATCATTAAGTTCTTTCGCATCAGCTTGACGTAAGAATGTATAGATTTCAGCGATTAGAGCAGGTACAGAAGTTTTTTCGTGCATAGATTGGTCAGGAAGTGGACCAAATTCTGAACGAAGTGCAGCAACCATCCAACCAGAAAGGTAGATATAACGTTTACTTGTAGTACCGAAATATTTTTTGTTTGCAATCATTTTTTGTTGCGCAATGAAACCATGCCAGCAACCTAAAGATTGAGTGTATTTACTAGAATCAGCATCATATTCAGCCATATCACGACGCATGATCGCAGCTGTATATTTAGCGATATCTAAACCAGTTTTAAATTGGTTTTGCAGTTGCATACGCGCAGCATCTTCTGGGCTAATATCGCGCCATGTGCTTCCGAATTTTGCTTTTAATTCACGGATTGCATCAATCGCTGTTTGGTATGTAGTCATGATATGTTCCTGTAATGATATTAGGATTTCATCAATCGAAGAGCTAAATCCACTCGGTATTTGTTTGTTCAGATTTAGAACACTTCGTTGTTATGGTCTTAGCTTAGATTGAGTCCTCAAATTAATCCAATATTCTGAGTTAATTTTCAGTATTTATTTAAAAAATATGTAGATCAAAGTCATATTATAATTAAACCAAAAATCGATAAACAATTAATTTATATAATTTTTAATAATTAACAACTACCTATACATTGCTTAAATATCAGTCAATTTGATAATTTTATCTCTATTAGACTTAAGTCTGAGCTTGTAACAAAAAAACCAAAACTGCATTTTTTTAATATAAAAACACCCTGAATGATCAAGAATCGGACAAAGCATAATTGGGTGATTCATCGATTGATAAACAATGTTGTTGCTTAAAAATCTGCTTATCTTCACATATAATAGCAAAATGAGGATTTATTCAAACATGCATCTCAATTTAAAACTAAGACAACAATTCTTGATTCCTCTACAACAATAAATCGTCTGCTGTTTTTTTATCTACTTTTTACACAAAAGCATTTCCTTATGGCATAATCCTCTGTGATTTCTAAATTTTATTTTCGGTATTTTTTTTATGAATCTGGAGCGGGTCGATCTCAACCTCTTAATTTACCTTGACGTTCTTTTACGTGAAAAAAATGTGACTCGTGCTGCTGAACAGCTTGGCGTTACCCAACCCGCAATGAGTAATATTTTACGTCGTCTTCGTAATTTATTTAATGACCCTCTTTTAATTCGTTCTTCTGAAGGTATGACACCAACAGAACGTGCTTTAGAATTACAACCCCGCATCCGTGACGCACTGTCTGATTTATCCATGATTTTGGAACCTCGTACTGAGTTCCGACCTTATACGTCAAACCGTGTATTCCGTATTATGACCTCTGATTATGCCGAAGCAACACTTGTTCCTCGTCTAGTCAAAGCCTTGCGCTCTGAAGCACCGAATGTTGTTCTCGACTTTTTAACACCAAGTGACGTGTCATATCGTGACATGGAACAAGGAAAAGTTGATTTAGCCATCAACCGGTTTAATGAAATTCCACAAAGTTTTCACCAAGTTTTAGTGTGGCGTGACAGTTTCTCTTGTCTACTCAATAACAAACATCCAGCTTCAAGTACTTTAAATCTTAAAAGTTATTTAGATGCACAACATATCTGGGTATCAAAAACAGGGATGGGTGTTGGTTTTGGTGTGAATCCTGAAAAACAAGCAGGATTAGGTTGGATTGATCAAGCTTTAGAGCGGATTGGTCAAAAGCGTAAAATTTCAGTCTTTACGCGTCATTATCAAATGCCTGCATTATTGGCTTCAAATGTCGATTTAATTGCGACCTTACCAACCCGTATCGCACGTTTACAAGCCAAAAGCCAAAATTTACTCATTAAAGATCCGCCATTTTATATTCCTGAATTTGAATTAAAAATGGCATGGTGTCCTTTACTTCATCATCATCCTGCACATCGTTGGTTACGCCAATTGATTCTTTATGTTGCACGTCAAATGATTGAAGAAGAAAATCGTGAATTTATGCAAAATAATTCGCATTTTTCTCAATATTAATAGGAATTTTGTTAAATTCTTATCATTTCAAGCTTATACTAATTCTAGATCGGTAGTGTGTTACTCACTACCACCCCCTTTTATGTGTTAAAAATATCTCATAATAATGATGATCCATAGGTGGATTCGTGAGCCTGTTCCAGAATATCCTAATCATCGCTGTCCTCATCGCAGGAGCTGGTTTTTTATCTTTAACTGAAATCGCACTTGCGGGTGCGCGTAAAGTTAAACTCAAAATTCTTGCCGAATCTGGCGATGAGCGAGCACAAAAAGTCCTAGACTTACAGCAAAACTCTGCCGATTTCTTTGCCGCATCCCAAATCGGTTTAAATGCTGTTGCTATTCTTGGCGGTATTTTAGGTGAAGGTGCATTTCGCCCTTATTTTCTTGAATTTGTTTCTCGTTTCTATGTCGGAAATTGGACTGAAACCATCAGTTTTGTCCTCTCATTTACTTTAGTCACCTCACTTTTTATTCTTTTTGCCGATTTAATGCCAAAACGTATGGCGATGATTGCACCCGAAAAAATTGCAGTTTCAGTCATCAATCCCATCCAGATCTTTATCGTGGTATGTAAACCATTAGCTTGGTTTATCAATGCTGTTGCTAACTTGTTATTCCGCTTGTTTAAAGTCAATACAACGCGTGAAGACAATATTACCTTTGATGATATTTCAGCGGTGATGGATGCAGGTGCACAAGCGGGTGTTTTACAAAAGCAAGAACATCACTTTATTGAAAATGTATTTGAACTTGAAGAACGTAATGTTCCATCCAGTATGACCCCACGTGAAAACGTAGTGTTTTTTACTTTAAAAGAACCAGAAGAAAGTATTCGCCAAAAGCTAGCTGAATACCCTTATTCTAAGTTCCTTGTTTGCAACGAAACCATTGACCAAGTGATTGGTTATGTCGATGCCAAAGATATTCTAGTTCGTATTCTCAATAACCAGAAAATTAATCAGTTACATGAGTCAACTATTCGTACAGTATTGACCATTCCTGACACATTAACACTATCTGAAGTCCTTGATCGCTTCAGATCTAGCAAAGAAAAATTTGCAGTCGTATTTAATGAATATGCCCTTGTCGTTGGCGTTATTACCCTGTCAGATATCATGATCACTGTGATGGGTGACTGGGTTACACCAATGGATGAAGAACTACAAATTATTAAACGTGATAACAACTCATGGTTAATTGATGGTAGTACACCAATTGAAGACATGAAGCATGCTTTAGCAATTGATGAGATGCCAGATGAAGAGAACTACGAGACACTGGCAGGCTTTATGATGTATCAGTTAAGAAAAATTCCTAAACCAGCTGACACCGTGATTTTTGGTGGTTATAAATTTGAAGTGGTCGATGTTGATCATTTTAAAATTGACCAGCTACTTGTCACACGCTTACTTGAAAAAGCAGAACCCTCGACATCAGAAGACTCTTCACAATAAGCTTCTTTAGCTCATTTAAAGCTTAGCAATCACCTTGCTAAGCTTTTTTTATGAAAAGTGGCGCTTTAATATTGCAAGATCCAGAACGCTATTGATTAGATTATAGCCTTTTGATTTATAAATTTTAAAAATATGAAAATTAACATGAATACAGTTTTTAAAATCATAAAATATAATAAACATATAAATCAATATCTTAAATTTTATAACCATTTTGGTGCAATTATAATATTCATTTTTAAATATCTGTTTTGAATACTCTATTTATTTAAAAAATAGTACTGAATTCAGTATTTCTACAAGGATATTTTAATTTAATCCAATAACTATTAGCATGCTTCTGCTTAAAAAATTAAAAGACTTCTGTTACCAAAGTCTCATTCAAGGATCGAACTATGCTAACCGTATTAGGTTTGGGCATGATTTTGTGCTTTATGTACTTAATTATGTCTAGACGAATGACTGCTCTTGCAGCACTCACACTTATTCCAATTTTATTTGCATTAATCGCTTACGGTCTTAGCTTCTATTTCGACAGCCTTGGGCATTTAGAAATCAAACAGCTCGGTGAAATGATGCTTGATGGTGTAAAAAAACTTGCACCAACAGGCGTAATGCTACTTTTTGCAATTCTTTATTTTGCCATCATGATTGATACGGGATTGTTTGATCCTTCTGTAAAATTTATCTTGAAGCTGGTCAAAGGTGATCCACTTAAAGTCGTTATTGGTACCATTACCCTGACACTCATCGTCTCTCTTGATGGCGATGGTTCTACCACCTACATGATTTGTGTAGCAGCAATGCTCCCACTTTATAAAAAGTTAGGTATGAGCCCATTGATCATGGCTTGTTTAATGATGCTGGCAAGCGGAATCATGAACCTTACCCCGTGGGGTGGACCAACGGCACGTGCTGCAAGCGCGCTGCATGTAGAAGCCAGTGAAATCTTTGTGCCAATGGTTTTACCAATGCTCGCTGCTATTCTTTGGCTCTACTTTGTCGGTTTTATGTATGGCCGTATGGAACGTAAACGCTTAGGTATTATTGAACTTGATGTTAGTCATGGTGATGACATTCAAATTTCAAGTAATCCAGAAGCAAATCGTGCACATTTAAGATGGTTCAATGGTTTATTGACAGTTGTCCTTATGATTTGTTTGGTGAAAGGCGTGTTGCCTTTACCGATCTTATTTATGATTGCACTTTGTATTGCATTGGTGGTCAACTATAAAGATGTCGATATGCAAAAATCTTTAGTTGCTCATCATGCAGGTAGTGCTCTAAACGTTGTGGGTATTATTTTTGCTGCAGGGATTTTTACTGGGATTCTTTCAGGGACAGGCATGGTTGATGCGATGTCTAAAGAATTGGTGGCGATTATTCCACAAAGTATGGGTCCTTTTTTAGCGCCCATTACTGCTGTGATTAGTATGCCTTTGACCTTCTTTATGTCGAATGATGCTTTCTATTATGGAGTGTTACCGATTCTTTCTGAAGCGGCAAGTCATTATGGTATTACACCTGTAGAAATGGCGCGTGCTTCAATTGTCGGCCAACCTGTACACTTACTTTCACCATTGGTTCCTTCAACATATTTATTATGTGGATTGGCTGGTATCGAATTTGGACAGCATCAAAAGTTCACTATTAAATGGGCGATTCTTACCTGTTTGGTAATGCTTGTTGCAGCCATGCTGCTCGGTGTATTCCCACTCTATTCAACACTACACTAATAGAAAAAAGCCGATATAAATATCGGCTTTTTTCATTTTAAATAGATTATTTTCATCATCTATTTAAAATAATGATTTATTTAGAATCAAATCCAATTAAGCATGAATCAATACATCAAGCAATGCTTGATAATGAATTGAAATATCATCTTCTAAAATTTTATAAGCGCTATCAAACTGCACCATTGGCCAGCCTTCTTTCCAGAAAGGAAAAATATTATGCAGGTCACGCGTCACGATTGCATCTTCACGAATAATCGCTTGAGCAACTTGTGATAACACTTGAGCGGTTTCTGCCCCATCAAGAGCTAAATAATCGATACCTTTTGCTTTTAAAATACGGATTCGATCTTTCTTATAACGAATTTTCTTGGCCTGCGCTTCATTTAAATTTAAAGCCAAAGTCACAGCTTCAACAAATTTGTCTTCAAAGCTTTGATGTAAAGCAACCAATGCCTGTTTATGTGCTTCTTGACGCCCAGCTTTTCCACCATCACGAATGATTTTTTGTGCTTCAACATTCAATTCATCCGATTTCATCGACTGAAGAATGTCTAAAATTTCAATATCACTTAATGAAGCAGAAGAATCTGTCATGGGAGTCCTAAAACAAAAATAAATAGAAATCCTATTTTCGCACAATTTTAAAATTAAGTCAGAGATAATGTTAATCTGCGGCGATGTATCTCTAGCTGATCAAATAACAATAAAGGATAATATTTTAATGCTGTTTTAGCCCTACTTGCCTGTATTAGTTTTTATTCTGCCTTATATCTTATCTATTTTTATTTTGCTCAACAACCTTAACCTCTGTCCTTGTGCTGGCAACAGTTTTACTCATATAGTCAACCTGTCAAAAGCTCAGCCAAAAGAATATAATTGCTCTTAAATAATATTTTTAATTAAATCAATGTTTAAATAGTTTTGCGTAGGCGATGGCTCGCTTTTCGTAGGGATTGTCAAACCTTGCGCTGCAAACAAAGCAGTGCTTTGTTTTTGCTCATATTGGGCGAGGGTACATCCTACACCACCGCTCAATGGCGACATCCCTGTCGCCCCGCGCTAGGATAATCATCTAGGATTCAAAAGTACAAAAAATGAATCGATAATCAATGGTTTCTAATAGTTCATATAAAAACATAAGCATCATTTATGATCTATGACTTAATAGAAATCGCCTGTATAAATAATTAGGTGGTTTGAATATATTTTGCTACCCTGCGGCTTATCAAAAGGGACGACAAACATTTAACCGCACCTTGAATCATGAAAATTGGTTGACTCTACCATTTTACATATACTGGCAATTGTTTATCTTGCGTATACGCTTGTTACTGTCCAAATTTCTTGAGTAAGATCATTTGATAAAATCTTATCAATAAGCATAAACTGACAATTTTTTTCTTTCTTAATTGAGGATTTTTTGCTATTGATTTGATATGCCAATAAAAAGTGAAACCTTATGAAAGCTATTGCTTATAAAAAACCATTCGCAATTTCAGAAGCCCATGTTTTTTCCGAAATCGAAATCGAACAGCCAGTTGCAACTGGTCATGACTTACTGATTGAGGTTAAAGCCATTTCAATCAACCCAGTCGATATCAAAATGCGACAGCGTACTTCGCCAGAAAATGATACTTGGAAAATTTTGGGTCATGATGCGGTTGGAATTGTGAAAGCAATCGGAGAAAATGTTCAAAATTTTAAAGTGGGTGATGAAGTTTTTTATGCGGGTTCAAACCAAAGACAAGGCTCTTATGCTGAATTCCAATTGGTTGATGAACGTATCGTTGGATTAAAACCGAAATCATTGAGTGATGCAGAAGCCGCAGCGTTGCCTTTAACGTCGCTCACCGCATATGAAATGTTATTTGACCGTTTAAAAATCCAAGACACCAAAGTTGAAAAACCTGTGATTTTAGTCATTGGCGCTGCAGGAGGTGTTGGCTCTATTACAGTTCAATTGTTAAAAGTACTGACTGAATTTACAGTGATTGCTACAGCTTCCCGCCCTGAATCTAAAGCATGGCTGACTGAAATTGGCGCAGATTATATTGTGGATCATAGCCAACCTTTAGAACAGCAAATCCTAGACTTGAATATTGGGCTACCTCATTATATTTTTTCAATTAACGGTACAGGGCGATATACACAAGCCATTGCAAATTTGATCGCACCCCAAGGTCATTTTGGTTTAATTGATGATCCTGAAAACTTTATCATTAACCCGTTTAAAGTTAAGTCTGTTTCAGTTCATTGGGAATCGATGTTTACTCGCTCTACATTCCTGACCAAAGATCTCAGCCGCCAAGGTGATATCTTAAATAAAGTTTCAAAATTAGTTGATGACCAAAGACTCAAAACCACTTTGGGACAAAACCTCGGTCAAATCAATGTTGAACATATATCCCAAGCTCATACACTGATTGAGTCAGGTAAAAGCATTGGTAAGATCGTATTAGCAGGCTTTTAACCACTCGAATAAAATTTAATTTTTAAGAATCGCTTAAAGGTTTATAAAAAAATTTAAATGACCCTGTGAATATCAATCAATTTAATGAATTAAATATAAATTGAACATTTTTTCATCATTTAATCATACATAGTGTATCGATAGCTTAGCGACATGGATGTCGCGGTTGAGCGAGGGGTACGCCCTATACCCCTCGCTCAACATGAGCAAAAACAAAGCACTGCTTTGTTTGCAGCGCAAGGTTTGACAATCCCTACGAAAAGCGAGCCATCGCCTACGCAAAACTATGTAAACTTTTCAAGCTAATACGAGGTAGTGCTAATTCTTTAATAATGAGAATCAACTTTTAGAGAAATAGTTTAATCACAAAGTTAAATAGAAAACTTATCTTAAATCACTTCCACCACAACTTTACCAATATGCTCACCTGTATCCATACATGCATGCGCAGCCTGAATTTGATCAAACTTAAATGTTTTATAAATCATTGGTAAACATTCCCCTTTTGCCCACAATGGGACGACATGTTGCATCAAACCTTTGGCAATTTCAGCTTTTTCAGCAGTTGTACGTGCACGCATAGTTGAACCGGTAATAGTGAGGCGTTTCATCATAATCTGTCCCAATTTTACCTCTTTGGCCTTTGCACCGCCCAAAAATGCGATATAGACCAAACGCCCATCTCTACGGAGTAGATTTAGATTTTGATCTAGATAAGGCGCCCCAACCATGTCAAGAATAATATCAACACCCTCATTTTGGGTCTTTTCAGTAATGACCTGTTCAAAGTCCTGAGTTTTATAATTAATTGCATCAGTCAAATTGCGAATAGCTTGAACTTTCTCATCTGAACCTACAGTTGCAAAGCTTTTCAAACCGAATGATTGCGCTAACATTAATGCGGTTGTACCAATACCACTTGTACCACCATGTACCAATAGTGTTTCACCTGCTTTGGCATGTGCCATTTGAAAAACATTGGCCCATACCGTAAAGAAAGTTTCAGGTATTGCTGCAGCTTGAACAAAACTTACAGCTTCAGGAATATGAATGGTTTGAGATTCTGGCACGACACAATATTCTGCGTAGCCACCACCATTGGTTAATCCACAAATTTTATCGCCCACAGTAAATAAAGTAACATCTTCGCCCACTGCAATCACTTCTCCAGCAACTTCCAAACCAGGAACAGGTGTCACCCCTTTTGGCATAGGATATAAGCCTTGACGCTGTAAAATATCGGGGCGATTAATCCCAAATGCATGGACTTTAATCAAAACTTCATCTACTTTGGGTTGAGGAATTTCTACCGTTTCATAAGCCAGTTTTTCTATACCACCAGGTTCTGTAATAATGACCTGTTGCATATTATTTGTAGACATAATTTCTTTCCTATTCCATTCATTACTTTTCATGTTTTCTGTATTTGAACATAAACCAGTGCATGTGCAAATATTTCACCACCAATGTCTACAAAATATCGTGGGTATCCTTACAAAAATATAATTTTCAAATATTTATACAAATGGCACCAAACGGATAAAGACATAAAAACAAAGATGAAAAAAACAAACTATGTTGTTAATTACAGATCACCATGCGCTCACTTATGATTTAAAAATAGGTTATCGCTTTTAATCGTTATATTTTTGACAATTAAGCATTTAATTCTTAAAGATTTACATGCTTTTTTATTACCGTTTTTTGGCATCAAAAAACTATATTGATCATTTTTTGTTTGCTAATTTAATTTTACCCTGATAATATTCAAACACGAATTAGTTTTACCCTGATAAAAATATTCAAAGGTTTTAAAATGAATACTGAAAACACCTACTCTGCCTTTGTTGGCAATGAGCGTTTAATCACTGATTCTTTGTTAAACGTAGCATTAACCATTAAGACTCAACAAAACACCTCCACACCTGTGTTGATTTTTAATGATCAAACGGGCCAAGCCATTGATGTTAATACCATCGGATCTACAGTAGATATTCAACAACGTTATGCTAAACCTGAAGCGGTTAAAAAAGTTGGCCGTCCTAAATTAGGGGTGATTTCTCGTGAAATCACTTTGCAGCAAAAGCATTGGGATTGGTTAGATCAACAAAGTTCTAGTGCATCTGCTGTGATTCGAAAATTGATTGACCAAGAGTTAAATAACCCTAATTCAGCAAGCAATAAAATGTTGGCAAAACAGGCAACTGATCGTTTTATGTCAGCAATGTCAGGCAATATGCCAAATTATGAGGAAGCCACTCGTGCTTTATATCAAGGTAATCAAGCGCTGTTTTTAGCACTAATTCAAGACTATCCAAAAGATTTACGAGCGTATTTGACTTTAAAAACGCAACATGCTTTTTAACTATAATATTCGCAACTATATAAAAATTAAATGCGCTAAGCCTATAGAATTAGCGCATTTTTTATAATGATCGGCACATGATTGATCATTAAATTATTTTTGTTGTTCGGACTCTTCACAAGTTTGTTTTAAACGTTGCATTGCCATCGGATCCATAGGTGCCGTCATCATTGCATGATAATTATGGCATTCTTTGGTCGGCTCAGGTATTTTCTTCGGTGGGTTTGAAGCACATGCTGTCAACACGCTTGTCATTCCTATCAGGAAAAATATTTTCATTACATGACCTACTATTAAATCTTAACTTGATTTAAAACTAAATTTTATTACTTGTGCTGTTGTAAGTCTGTTTTGATCACATTCCATAAATGTTAATTCTTCTTATCTTACAGCTTACACAGCCGTGCCGCTCATTAGTTTTAAATAAATTTAGCTGAGCGTTGCAAAAAGTACTCATCGACTGTTGCTGAGAATAGTAATTTAAAAATCCCTTTATTTATAGCAAAACACACGCTCTAAGTATTAAATAACGCAAAATTCAAAATGCTTTAATCTATATAATGTTGATTAGTATTATCTTATATATATTAAATTTTTTGCATGAAAAACCCACCTTATGGTGGGTTTCTCTCAATCAATCCAATCTGTTAAAGACGAACCAATTCCACAATTTTTTCAGCCAATTCTTCAACTGCTTCTTGAGTAAATACTACATCAGCACCTTGTTCAACATTCGTCACCACCACAACACCAGTTTGACGAAGCAATGCAACTTGATCGCTTGATAAACCTGCTTTTGCAATCGCAACAACACCTTGTTGAATCAGCAAGCTTTCAAGAGCTTGCGAATGTTCAAGTACTTGAGCAGATACAGCAACCACAGCAGGTTTTTGACCTAAACGTGCAGCACGTGCTTCAGCAGTGACAGGTTCATTGTGTGCAGTCCATTCAACCGCAGCTTCAACCATACCCGCACCAACAGTCACATTACTTAAACGGTCAATGAAGATAAAAGAACCCGTATAACGACTGTCATGATAACGGTCAAATACCACTGGTGCATCAAACTCAATCGTTACATCTGCAATGGCATTTAAATCAAGCTGTTCAACTTGCATTTTTTCCAATGTGTTGACATTGGTACGATAGTTAATCTTCGCAACCTTAGCCGGAATGGTTTGTGTACCAAACTTCACATTATAAAGTTTGCCCAACACTAATGGCTGATCAGTCATCCATACGACTGTCGCACGAGCAGAACGTGAAATGAGCGGTTGCTCACCTGCTTTGACCAAGACATTACCACGCGAAATATCAATTTCATCATTTAACGTTAGAGTTACAGCCTGACCTGCTATAGCATGCGCTAAGTTACCATCAAAAGTGACTATTTCTTTCACTGTTGATTTCTTGCCCGAAGGTAAAGCCACAATTTCATCGCCAACTTTCACTTCACCTAAAGCAATTGTACCGCAGAAACCGCGAAAATCGAGGTTAGGACGGTTCACATATTGCACTGGAAAACGGAACTCATGTTTGCTTACATCATGTGTAATTTCAACAGTTTCCAATGTTTCCATCAAGGTTTTACCCTGATACCACGGCGTATTTGCGGATTTATTTACAACGTTATCGCCATTCAATGCAGAAATTGGCGAGAAGATGATATTGGCAGGTTTACGCTCACCCAATTGATTGACAAAATTATTGTACTCAACTTGAATTTCATTGAAACGTTCTTCAGAGAATTCAACCAAGTCCATTTTGTTAATCGCAACCACAATATTACGAATACCTAATAGGCTCGCAATAAAAGTATGACGACGAGTTTGCGTTTGTACGCCATAACGGGCATCAATCAAGATGATTGCAAGATCTGCGGTAGATGCACCTGTGGCCATGTTACGGGTATATTGTTCATGTCCTGGTGTATCAGCAATAATGAACTTACGCTTTTCAGTAGAAAAATAACGGTATGCCACATCAATGGTAATACCTTGCTCACGTTCAGCTTGTAAACCATCGACAAGCAAGGCCAAGTCAGGTGCATCACCTGTTGTACCCACTTTTTTCGAATCACGGGTGACTGCTTGTAATTGATCTTCGTAAATCAATTTTGAATCGTAAAGTAAACGACCAATTAACGTTGATTTACCATCATCCACATTACCGCATGTCAAAAAACGTAATAGGTCTTTATTTTCATGCTGTTTTAAATATGCCAAGATATCTTGACTAATTAATTCTGATTGATGAGACATTGCTCAAAGCTCCACAATATTTTGAAATCTCTTGCTATATCTTTAAATCCTCCTAAAAGCTCCTTTGATAGCAGAGGACTTTCCTCCATTTTGTTGCTGGAGTTCCCTCCTCTTTTATAAAGAGGGATTAGGGGGGATTCATATAAAAAATCCTTAGAAATAGCCTTCTTGCTTTTTCTTTTCCATCGAACCCGCTTCATCATGGTCAATCATACGACCTTGACGTTCAGAGCTTGTGGCTAAAAGCATTTCTTGGATAATTTCAGGCAGTGTCGTTGCCGTTGATTCAACCGCACCTGTCAACGGGTAACAGCCCAAAGTACGGAAACGTACCGATTTCATTTGTGGAACTTCACCTTCTTTTAAACGCATACGTTCATCATCCACCATGATCAACGTACCACTACGTTCAACAACTGGACGTTCAGCTGCTAAATACAAAGGCACCAAAGGAATACTTTCTTGGTAGATATATTGCCAAATGTCTAACTCAGTCCAGTTTGACAATGGGAATACACGGATACTCTCGCCTTTATTGACTTTACCGTTATAAAGATTCCAAAGCTCTGGACGTTGGTTTTTAGGATCCCAACGGTGCTTAGAATCACGAAAAGAATAAACACGTTCTTTTGCACGTGACTTTTCTTCATCACGGCGTGCACCACCAAATGCAGCATCAAACTGATACTTATCCAAAGCCTGTTTTAAGCCTTGGGTTTTCATAATATCGGTATATTTTGAACTACCATAATCAAATGGATTTACGCCTGCATCTTTACCTTCTTTGTTTTGATGCACGATCAGATCAAAACCGTGTTCTTTTGCCATGTTGTCACGGAATTTAATCATATCCTTAAATTTCCAGCCTGTGTCAACATGCAACAGTGGGAAAGGAAGTTTAGCAGGATAAAATGCTTTTAAAGCAAGATGCAGCATGACAGCTGAGTCTTTCCCGATTGAGTAAAGCATCACTGGATTTTCAAACTCAGCAGCAACTTCACGGATGATATGAATACTCTCAGCTTCAAGCTGTTTTAGATGAGTAAGACTTTCCTCAGATATAGGCATTGACAGCACCAGCTCACAAAAACGTGTACTTATTACACATATTAAAATTTATATTCATTATAGTGATTTACACCTCAACCCTTTTGCTTGTTTTTTTATATTCATATATAAAAACATCATAAGCAACAACAAGAGATCGGCATGACCACACAAATTATTGCACTAGAACAAATTGATTTTGAGCAATGGCTTCCACTTTGGCGCGGCTATTTAACATTTTATAAATCACAACTCAGTGATGAACAAATAAGATTATCTTGGAAGCGAATCACAAATCCTGAACAAGCTGATATGTTTGGTTTTGCCATCAACGTAAATGGTCAAGTAGTTGGCTTTGTACATTTGATTGCACATATGAGCATGTGGACAGATTTACCCTATTGTTATCTACAAGATTTATTTGTGGATGAAGCTTTTAGGAATCGAGGTTTAGCACGACAATTAATTGAGCATTGTTATCTGGTCTGCGCAACAAAGTTTGACCGTGTTTATTGGCTCACTCAAGAATACAATATTAGCGCCCAACACCTTTATGATCGTATTGCGAGTAAAACAGGATTTATCCAATATAAAAAGGTATTAACATAACTAGGGTCTGTTGACAATTCGTCTACGTTTGCGACTACGAGTGATTTTTAGATGATACAAGGCACGAAATATGAAATTTAGTCATTCTAAATAAATAGTTCGTAACGATGTAGCAGCAAAAAACACTCTAGTCCCCCCGCTGCGCCTTGCGCTGCAAACAAAGCAGTGCTTTGTTCTTGCTCAGGGTTGTGGCTAAAATTATCTCAGTCTGCGTTATGAAACTCGTAAATAGTCTCGCTATTCTCTTCGTTTCATGCCTTGCCTGCTCAATTTTAACCTACAACGCAAGCCATTTATGAAATGTCAACAGACCCTAATAGATGTAATTCATTTAATAATGACCGTCAAATGCTCACGCTTGAAAAAGATCAAGCCTAAACATAAAAAAGGCTCACCTTTTTCAAGTCAGCCTTTAAAAATATTAAAGATCTGTGTAGCAAATAATTCAATCAACAATCAAAAACTAAAAATCGCTTCTAGAATTTAAAGAAGCGATTTTAGCTTAGTCCCAACTTATCAAACTGTATATGCTTAAAATTAGATATATACAGCCGATAACTCAGGTCTTAATGGCCGAATAATGCTTTATCTAAAGGAATTTCGATTCCTACAGAAGCACCTGCATCATTGCCATGTAGATCAGAATCACTGACCCAACCATTAATTTTTAATGGCATGGTCGGTTTAATATAATGTGTCCAAGTTAAATCTAATGCTTTAATTTTGTCTTTTTCTGGGAAGGCTAAGTTGATTTGCTTATCACCAAAGAGAGCAGCAGATTGGTTAACTTTGGCATACAGTGCACGACCAGATAAACGATTCATCACATCAAAACGAATATCACCACCGACAGAAATCATTTCACCATCACCACCCATTGCATGTCCCAATGGGAAACCTTGTTGGTAATAACCATCTTTATAGACATGGTGACTATAAGAAACACCTAATGGATCACCATTTGTTTCTGTATTCGCCCATTCAACATAAAGCTGATATGGTAAATTTTTAAAGCTTGATGAATAGTCAGCACCAGCTAAATACATTTTTTTAGATGGTAATAGACCCGCTTCATCTTCACCAATATATTGCCCATAAAAACTCATAGGAACATTCAGCAAAGACTGAAGATTTAAACGCGCATCAAATCCAGCAAGCTGATTGGATGGATTACCCACCCCCGTACAAGTGCTATCTGCACACTCATTGTCTTTTCCAATAAAAGCATTCCAATAAGCTTTTGCACTTCCTGGTTGACCCTCTCCATCAATTTGGAAAGCGCGTGATGCACCGATTTCCAAATAAGGTAAAGGTTGAGCAGTTAAGCGCAATCCCATTAAACGTGCATCAGGTACAGCCGTATAATCATTTAACTGTCCAGCAAATGCTTGATATTGCCAAGGACCAATCCAAGACAACCATTTAGATTCAAAAGCCTTTTGTTCAGCACGCTGTACAGTAAAGCCATACACAGGACGGCTGGCATCACCACGAATCAAACTACCATCATGTCCCGGCCCCCAATATGTTGGGATTTGACCCGCAATAACCCATTGATTCCATAACTTCCCAGCAATATATGAACCTTCCACATTGACATCTTGACCATTGTCAATTTGCGGATCTTTTTCACCATTGACACGAAGCTTTGCATCCCAATTCTCGCCACCCGCATTGAATTCTAATGAACCCACATATTGTGCTTTTGCACTATCCCCAAAAGCTTGAGGAATATTTTTTTGATCAGTTTCGGCAAATAAACCTAATTTTGCAGTTTGATTATCTGCTTTTAAGGCATTTTGAATTGAATCAATAACTTTTTGTTGAGTATTGTTTAAAACTTTTGCTTGAGATAAGGCACGTTGAATTTCATCCCCACTCATCGGCCAAGTCGATGTACTGATTTGTATCACACCTTGTTGATTTAACCAGTTCAAATCTGTGCGAAGATCTTCATTATTTAATACGATTCCCTGTGCAAATACAGGTAAAGACATTCCAAGTAATACAGCAGCACAAAGTGATTTTCTTAAATACATGCTCATTGTTCTCAAGTTTGATTTACAAACACACCTTAATTTTTTTATAAGTTTTTTTCAATGGTGAAATTGTGTTATTCATATTTTAAAATTCCATTATCCAAAAGAAAAAGAGTGCACCAAAGTGCACTCTTTTTCTTTTAAATTCAGATAATAACGATCATTCAGTTTTTAAAAACAATCGCCATCTCTAACTTTTAAATTAAAATACTTTTAAAAATAGCCAGAATAAACCACCTGATAAACAAATCGTTGCAGGTAAGGTAAAAATCCATGCAGAAAGAATCGTTTTGACTGTTGCAAAATTCAATCCAGTTTTATTGGCGACCATGGTTCCTGCAACCGCACTGTTGAGTACATGAGTCGTTGAAACGGGTAAACCAAAGCCATCTGCAGCAGCGATTGTCGACATTGCCACAAGCTCAGCAGACATCCCTTGACCGTAGGTCATATGATGTTTACCAATACGCTCGCCCACAGTAACCACAATACGTTTCCATCCCACCATTGTTCCTAAACCCAGTGCCAATGCCACAGCAACTTTTACCCAGTTTGGAATATATTGGAGGAAAGAATCTAAGTTTTTGCGATACTCTTTTACCACTTTGCCTTGAGCTTCATCCATTTTTGGAAGTTGATCTGCTTTATCCAAGCGTTTAAAAGCCGTGGTGCTTAAGTACATATCATTACGTAATGAAGATACTTCAGCTTCTGGAATATCTTTGAGATCACCAAATTTACCAACACGCTCGCCCAAATGATCAGTCAAACTGGCCAATGCTGGAACAACTTCAGGATTCATTTCTTTGGTTTGGATAAATTTAGTGATGGTTACACGCGCTTGTTCATCTGGAATATCGGCATGCTGTGCATAAATTGCCGTCGCAGTTTGACCAGACAATTGTGAGAATGACTGTAAATGCTGTTGGTCTAATCCTCTATTCAACGAATAAGCCAAAGGCACAATACCAATCAAAATCAACATGATTAACCCCATACCTTTTTGACCATCATTTGAACCATGTGCAAAGCTCACACCTGTACAGGTGAAAATCAGAACCGCACGAATCAATGGTGGTGGTGGTTTATTGCCTTCAGGGGGTTGGAACAACTCAAGTTGCTTTTTAAATATTTTTTTAACAATCAAAAATACAATTGCTGCAAATGCAAAACCAATCAAAGGAGAAAACAGTAATGCTTTACCCACTTTAAGCACTTGATCCATGTCTACACCACTTGCACCCGTTGAAGCATGCAAAATGTAGTTCATGATGCCTACACCCAAAATTGAGCCAATCAAGGTGTGAGAGCTTGATGCTGGAATACCTAAGAACCAAGTGCCTAAATTCCACAGAATCGCCGCAATTAGCATGGCAAAAACCATAGCAAAACCAGCGCCACTGCCTACATTCATGATCAGTTCAACAGGAAGCAATGCAATAATTCCATACGCAACTGCACCACTGGCAACCATTACCCCAAGGAAGTTACAAAAGCCTGCCCACATGACTGCTACAGGCGCAGGCAATGCATTGGTATAAATCACGGTTGCTACAGCATTGGCTGTATCATGAAAACCATTTACAAACTCAAAACCCAAAGCGATAAACAACGCTGTCGCTAAAAGAATCACTGAATAGAGGCTTAACGGTGGAACATGTGCTAAATCTGCACTAACTTGCACCCCAATGTAGATTAAGGTAGCAATGATAATCGTCAGAAACACCGGCATAAAAAATTTCGGTGTAGGGACGTGCACATTCGTCGATTGAACGGGTTTAGGTGACTGTGCAGAATCTGTGACGGGAGGTAAATTCGAATTCATGCAGAAAGTTAGCGAATATTAGAATGCGCTTATTGTTCAATTAAATTGTGACAATTATATGACAAATAGAGGTCATATGAAGTGAAATTTATAATTATTTCACCTCAGTGTTTCGCTACATAAGCGACTAAATTAATATTTTTATTATTTATAATTAGTATCTTAAACCAATAAAACCAATATAACTTGAGCAAAATATTTTATTTTAATCTGAAATAATATTTGTAATATTTCAGATCAATTTGAACTATTTATCATTTGGTATTGCTATTTTTCATGAAATTTATGACAAATTGATGAAAAAACAAACATACTTTTAACTTTATTTTTACATATGTTCCAATAAATCCCGCTTACCTAATCCAAGCAAGTTTAACGCCAACAATTGCCCTACACTAAAAAAGTATCCTATATCTTCAACGAATCGTCTTAAATTAAATGTGCCAGACCAATAAATAGATCATCTGAACAATATCCCACACATTTTAAAAACCTTGCGCTAACACGCCGATCAATCATTTACTTTTCAATCGATACATAAAATGATTACGAACAAAACCTAGTATATTGTAAATACCAATGATATAAAAAGATCAAAAAAAAACCTAACCCAATGATTTTTTATAATTTTACAGATCAAAAATCTATAATCAGGAAGTACATCAAGACTGGTACCTTGAAAGTCTACATTCTGATAACATATCGGCTATTTTTAAAATCCGATTTTATTGAGAGTTTTAATGTCCACGCTTACCACGTTAAAAGAGCTTCTTGCCCAACGCATCCTAATTATTGATGGTGCGATGGGAACTATGATCCAACGCCATAAACTGGAAGAAGCTGATTATCGTGGTGAGCGTTTTGCTGATTGGGCATCTGACTTAAAAGGTAACAATGACCTTTTAGTGTTAACTCAACCCCAAATTATTCAAGGCATCCATGAAGCTTACCTAGATGCTGGTGCTGACATTATTGAAACCAATAGCTTTAACGGTACACGTGTTTCAATGTCTGACTATCACATGGAAGATTTAGTCCATGAGATCAACTTTGAAGCAGCCCGACTTGCCAAAGCTGCTTGTGAAAAATACTCAACCCCTGACAAACCACGTTTTGTTGCTGGAGTATTGGGGCCTACATCACGTACCTGCTCGATCTCACCGAATGTGAATGATCCAGCGTTTCGCAACATTACCTTTGATGAACTCAAAGAAAATTATATTGAAGCCACACATGCTTTAATTGAAGGTGGTGCAGACATCCTTCTTATTGAAACTGTGTTTGATACTTTAAACTGTAAAGCAGCAATTTTTGCGGTAAAAGAAGTCTTTAAACAACTTGGCCGTGAATTACCGCTGATGATTTCAGGCACAATTACGGATGCTTCTGGTCGTACCTTAACAGGACAAACTGCAGAAGCATTTTGGAACTCTGTTCGTCACGGCGATTTATTGTCAATTGGATTTAACTGCGCCTTAGGTGCAGATGCCATGCGTCCACATGTCAAAACTGTATCAGATGTTGCGGATGTTTTTGTTTCAGCGCATCCAAACGCTGGCTTACCAAACGCATTTGGTGGCTATGATGAAACACCAGAAGAAACAGCAGCCTTCTTAAAAGAATTTGCTGAAAGTGGCTTAATCAATATCACTGGTGGATGTTGTGGTACCACACCTGACCATATTCGTGCCATTTATAATGCGGTCAAAGACATCCCACCGCGTAAAATTCCAGACATCAAACCTGCATGTCGCCTCAGTGGTTTAGAGCCATTTAATATTTATGACGACTCATTGTTTGTCAATGTTGGTGAACGTACCAATGTCACTGGTTCTAAAAAATTCCTCCGTTTAATCCGTGAAGAAAACTTTGCAGAAGCACTCGATGTTGCATTACAACAAGTAGTTTCAGGCGCACAAATCATTGACATCAATATGGATGAAGGAATGCTCGATTCGCAAAACGCGATGGTACATTTCTTAAATCTGGTTGCATCTGAGCCTGAAATCTCTAAAGTACCAATCATGATTGACTCCTCTAAATGGGAAATCATTGAAGCAGGTCTAAAATGTGTACAAGGTAAACCTGTTGTTAACTCCATTTCCTTAAAAGAAGGTTATGATGAGTTTGTCCATAAAGCACGTTTGTGTCGCCAATATGGTGCAGCTGTCATTGTGATGGCATTTGATGAAACAGGTCAGGCAGATACTGCCGCACGTAAACGTGAAATCTGTAAGCGCTCTTATGATGTGTTGGTCAATGAAGTTGGTTTTCCTGCGGAAGACATTATTTTTGATCCGAACGTTTTTGCTGTTGCAACGGGGATTGAAGAACACAATAACTATGCTGTGGACTTTATTGAAGCAACCGGCTGGATTAAACAAAACTTACCACATGCCATGATTTCTGGTGGTGTGTCTAACGTGTCGTTCTCTTTCCGTGGCAATGAACCTGTTCGTGAAGCCATTCACTCTGTATTCCTTTACTATGCCATCAAACAAGGCATGACCATGGGAATTGTCAATGCGGGTCAAATGGCCATCTATGATGATATTCCTAAGGAGCTGAAAGCCGCTGTTGAAGATGTCATTCTCAACCAGAATCAAGGTGACAGCGGTCAAGATGCAACAGAAAAATTGCTTGAAGTTGCTGAACAGTACCGTGGTCAAAGTGCTGCCCAAAAACAGGTTGAAAACCTTGAATGGCGTAATGAACCTGTTGAAAAGCGTCTTGAATATGCATTGGTCAAAGGGATTACCAGCTTTATCGATGAAGATACTGAAGAAGCCCGCTTAAAGTCCAAACGTCCACTTGATGTGATTGAAGGTCCATTGATGGACGGTATGAATGTGGTCGGTGACTTATTCGGCTCAGGTAAAATGTTCTTACCTCAAGTGGTTAAATCTGCACGGGTAATGAAACAAGCCGTAGCATGGTTAAACCCGTACATTGAAGCCGAAAAAACAGGCAGCCAATCCAAAGGTAAAGTGTTGATGGCGACTGTAAAAGGCGATGTACACGATATTGGTAAAAACATTGTCGGTGTTGTACTGGGGTGTAATGGTTATGACATTGTTGACCTTGGTGTCATGGTGTCTTGCGAGAAAATTTTACAGACTGCAATTGATGAAAAAGTCGATATTATCGGCTTATCAGGTTTGATTACCCCATCGCTTGATGAAATGGTGTTTGTTGCAAAAGAAATGCAGCGCAAGGGTTTTAAAATTCCACTGTTGATTGGTGGCGCAACTACATCGAAAGCACACACTGCAGTAAAAATTGATCCTCAATACTCAAATGATGCAGTGATCTATGTTGCCGATGCTTCTCGTGCGGTGGGTGTTGCAACCACCCTGTTGTCTCCCGAAATGAAGCCTAAATTTGTGGATGAACATCGTGCTGAATATGAAAAAGTACGTGAACGTATTGCCAATAAGCAACCAAAAGCAGCTAAATTGTCGTATACAGAATCCATTGAAAATGGTCTAAAAATTGACTTTTCCGCCAATCCACCAGTAAAACCTAACTTTATTGGTTTGCAAACCTTAACCCATTACCCTCTTGATACGTTAGTAGAATATTTTGACTGGACGCCATTCTTTATTTCTTGGAGTTTGGCGGGTAAATTCCCGAAAATTTTACAAGATGACGTGGTCGGTGAAGCTGCGACTGATTTGTATAATCAAGCTCAAGCGATGCTCAAAGACATTATTGACAATAAGCGTTTCGATGCGCGTGCCGTTTTTGGGATTTATCCTGCAAACCGTTCAGCCGCAGACTCTGTTGAGGTCTTTAATGAAGATGGTCAATCTGTAACCCATACCTTCCATCATATTCGTCAGCAATCAGATAAAGTTACAGGTAAACCTAATTTGTCTTTGGCTGATTTTGTTGCAACCAAAGCACAAGCCGAAGACTACTTGGGTGGTTTTACCGTTTCAATTTTTGGTGCGGAAGAAATGGCGCATGAGTACAAAGCCAAAGGTGATGATTATTCTGCCATTCTTGCTCAGTCCTTAGGTGACCGTTTTGCTGAAGCATTTGCTGAACATTTGCATGAGCGTATTCGTAAAGAGTTCTGGGGCTATCAAGCCGATGAGCAACTGTCGAATGAAGAATTAATTAAAGAAAAGTATGTCGGTATTCGCCCTGCACCGGGCTACCCAGCTTGTCCTGAGCATTCTGAAAAAGCATCTTTGTTTGATTGGTTAGGCACCACGGATAAGATTGGTACGCAATTGACCAGCAGTTTTGCAATGTGGCCACCATCAAGTGTCAGTGGTTTCTACTATGCCAACCCACAGTCTGAATACTTTAACGTGGGTAAAATTGCGTTGGATCAGCTAGAAGATTATGCAAAGCGTAAGAATTGGACTTTGGATGAAGCCAAACGTTGGTTAGCACCGAATTTGGATGATTCGATTGCTTAGATTTATTTAAATCTCCCCTAACCCCTCTTTTCAAAGAGGGGAACTGCACGTCTCGATTGAATTACGTGAAAGCTCGTCTCTGAACAAGTTTAAAGTATTACTTTAAAACGAAGTTCAAGAAGGAGGGAATAGCTCGAATCGAAGACCATCATCCAATTCACGGCAGGTCCCCCTTTATCAAAGGGAGATTTAGGGGGATTCCAAATGCTGACTCGCCACATCAAAAACCTTCGAAATCACCCTATCAATTTCCAGCAAAATTCTTCCATTATCAAATATTAAGATAACTAAGCCTTGCTGAGTCAATGCTTCATCACGGATACGATCAGCTTCTAAACCCTCATCTGTATAATGCTACCCACTATGGCATTCAATCACCAAATTTATAGCGGGACAGTAAAATCGACGATGTAATTTAAAATCAGTTTCTGACGATAAAACTGTAAACCTAAAATTTGCTTGCGTCGTAACTTTGACCAAAGCAACAATTCTGCATCCGTCATATTATTCCTAAGATCACGAGACAGTTGTTTTAAGTTTTTGTTATCAGGTTTCATTGCTGTTCTTCTTTTTAAATTTATTTAATCTTTTCCAATTGCCCGTTCTTGCACTTCATTTTCAGCAAGCAATATTGCGAATCCAATACCATCATAAAATTCGCAACATTCCCCTCTTCAAAAAAGAGGGAAACTGCGATTTTAGCAGCACAAAGGAATATTTTTATATTAAAAAACCAATTCCCTCATATAAAATCCCGTCAATTAAAGGGATTTATCTAAAAAACTACGATCCAATAACCCAAAAATAAAATGGCCTGAATCTATACCTATTACTTTCTAAAATTAGACAACAAATTATTGGTAATCGACTTATTGTTTTCAACAATTCGGGTCTTTTTGGCCTTTGCTGATTGATCTTCAACGCGTTCAATTTTGGTTGCTTTTAACTTGCCGTTATTTTCAACAACGATAAATTTAACTCTTTCATTTCGCTTTGGCTCACCCTCTGCAAGCGGAAAATCCGAAATATGAAAGAAAATATCTTGTTCAAGTCCACCAATAAAGCCAAAGCCTCTATCGGCATCGTATTGTTTAATTTTTCCTTGTTGGAATTCAGGCTTCATACATATTACTCATCGCGGTACACAATCGCTGTATTATACCCTGATCTTGATCAATAGATAAAATAGCAAAAAATAGTCTTGCTTCATCCTAATTGCAGCGATAAAAAAGCCCACTTTTCAGCAGGCTTCTATACAACTTGAGTTCTAATGCGCATGTCCTGCGCCGACATTCCCTTTCGGTTTTGGACATAACCAAATAATCAATCCTGCGAAAATAAAAATCATCGCAAAGATCAAAAATACATGATTGACCGAAAGTGTTAAAGCCTCTTTATCGACCAAATTTGAAATGGTGCCTAAAGCCATTTCAGGACTAAAGCCACTGTTGACCAAGTTACGTTGAGTTTCCTCAACATGCATAGTCGACACGATTTCACTACGTGCCAGCTTGGTATGATCATCCCAAATGGTCACCGCAATAGATGCACCAATAGCCCCTGCCATAGTTCGCATAAAGTTCATCAAACCTGCAGCAGAAGCCACTTCATCTGGACGTACCACACCTAAAGCAATATTAGACAGTGGGATAAAGAAGAACGGTACCGCGAAACCTTGAATAATCTGTGGTAACGCCAGCGCCATAAAGTCAGCATCACTGGTCCAAAATGAACGCATTAATGTAACGCCACCTAAAATCATCAGACCAAAACTCGACAAGGCTCTGGGGTCGTATTTAGTCGCAAGTTTGGCAACCACTGGCGACATCATCAAACTACCAAAGCCCATCGTCGCAGTCAGATAACCTGCCCAAGATGCGGTATAGCCCAAGTTAATCTGTAACCATTGTGGAATGAGCACAATACTGCCAAAGAATGCTGCAAAGGCAAAAGCCAATGAGATTGTTGCTATAGTAAAACCACGGTATCGGAAAATTTGTATATTGACGATAGGATGTTTTTCATAATATTCCCAGATGAAAAAGGCGATAAATCCAACTACCAAAATCACAGCCAAAATACAAATAAAGCTGTTATTAAACCAATCCCGCTCATGCCCCAAATCGAGCATTAACTGTAATGCGCCAATCCAAATGATCAGTAGCGTTAAGCCAATGGTATCAATCGGAAGTTTAGCAATCGGTGTTTCAGCAACTTTTAATAGACGCATCACCCCAACAGCACAGATCACACCCACTGGAATATTGATAAAGAAAATCCAATGCCATGACCAGTTATCACTGATCGTACCGCCTAAAATAGGACCTAGAATCGGTCCAACAACGGTCGTCATTGCCCACATCCCCATTGCTTGAGAATGCTTTTCGGGTGGGAAAATACGCATCAACAAAGTTTGACTGAGTGGCATGATTGGACCACCAAATAAACCCTGTCCGATCCGGCAGATCACTAACATCGCCAAGCTATTGGATAAGCCACAAAGAATTGAAAATGTGGTAAAGCCAATCAGACTGATGGTAAATACCCGAACAGCACCAAAACGTCCTGCGAGCCACCCCGTTAAAGGTACACAGATGGCTTCAGCAACAGCATAGGAAGTAATCACCCAAGTCCCTTGAGAACTTGATACTGCTAAACTTCCAGTAATATGAGGCACAGAAACATTGGCAATGGTCATATCCAGTACGACCATAAAATTGGCAAGTGCTAAAAAGAAGGCGGCAAGAAGTAAACGCCCACCTTTAAGCTCACTTTGAAACGTTGCTGTATTCATAAGTGATTACTTCGCTGAAGAGGTATCAACCTCAGCATTCATGGATAAACCCACACGTAATGGATGCTCAGCCAACTCTTTAGGATCGAGTTTGATACGTACAGGTAGACGTTGAACCACTTTAATCCAGTTACCTGTCGCATTTTGTGCAGGAATCAACGCAAATGCTGAACCTGTACCACCAGAAAAGCCGATCACCGTACCGTGATACTCTACTTTCTTCCCATAGAGGTCTGAAGTGAGGGTTGCCTTCTGACCAACTTTCACGTTTTGCAACTGACTTTCTTTAAAGTTTGCATCCACATAAAGTTCAGCCAAAGGAACCACTTTCATCAGACTTGTCCCTGGTGCAATACGCTGACCGACTTGAATACTACGGCGGGCAATCACACCATCTAACGGCGCTTTAATTTCTGTACGTTGTAAATCTAAAAGTGCTTGATCAAGTTTGGCTTGAGCCACCAATACATCAGGGGTTGAACTTTGTGAGGTACCCCGAATTAAAGCTTCATTGGCATCTAAATTACTTTGTGCAGCTTTACGTTTAGATTCCGTTTGCGCCAATGCTGCTTTTGCCACATCGACATTTGCTTTGGCATTGTTTAAAGCACTTTGTGCTTTGCTAAATTCTTCTTTAGAAATTGCACCTGTCGCGCTTAACTGCTGACGGCGTGCAAACTCTTGTTGTGCTTGTTGATACGCCACATCAGCTTGCGCCACTTGTGCTTTAGCACTGTTAATATCATCTGCACTGACTAAAATCTGTGAGGACAATGAACTGCTATTTGCCGAGCTTTGCGTATATTGACGCTTGGCTTTGGTCAACGCTGCTTCAGCTTCTGCAACAGCGATTTTTGCATCACGATTATCAATAATTGCAAGCACATCGCCTTTTTTCACTTGTTGAGTATCACTGACCAAAACCTCAGCAACCTGTCCACTGACCATCGAAGTGATTTCAGCAGTTTCAGCACCGACATAGGCATTGTCTGTTTCAACAATATTGCCAAAAATAAAAGCCCAAATTGCATATAGAATTGCAGCTACAACAACAATAATGGCAAAAATCTTCAGCATTTTTTTACGTTTTTGTTTGGCTTCCAAATCCGCTTGCGCTTGATTTTCATCATTTGGAGAGGCATTCGTCGTTTGCGCGTCAGTCATCGCATGTTCCTAGCTTACTTGGACTTGTCAAAACATCTTTGCATTTTGGAGATATAAACTGAAAAACTGCTTAATCATATCTATATGACATTGCTTGATGGTTGAATAAGTCAACTTCTTAAAATTGTGGTGCTCAATTTTACAGGTAAAAATCATATTATGAGAATAAAAATATTACTCTATAGTTTATCTTTATAAAATAGGATGATCTTATTGATATTCATATTTTTTTGAAAAAAAATAAGCCAACAAAATATCTATTTTGCTGGCTTATATTGACACAAAGAATACAAAAGTGTACTGATTAGTACACTTTTCAACTTAATCAATAAGCATAAGAAGCAATAGCTGTCGCAATCGCCTTACCTTCATTGTTGAGCATGGTCATACGCATGGTGCAACCTTTACGCCCCATTCTCAAGGTTTCAGCTTTGGCAATAAAATATTCACCGCGCCCAGGTGCAAGATAATCCACACGCATATCAACTGTCGCTAAACGAGAAACTTTCTTTAACGTGTCTGGCAATTGATCTGGCTCTGCACGTTTATATAGCTCCCCCATTGCCACAATTCCACCAATACTATCCAGCAATGTCGCGGCCACACCACCATGTAAAATTTGAAATGCGACATTGCCAATCAAATACGGTTTCATTTCGATGTAGCCTTCAATCTCATCATTGACAACACGCATTTGCATATTGTTATGTGAAAAATAAGGCGAACCATTAAACGCTTTAGTGAGTTGGTTAAGCACCACATTTAGATCTGCTTTCGCGCCTAAATGTAAATTACCAGTCCACTTTTTTTGCGATTCGCTAGGCGCAGAATCAATTTTAGAAGAATCACTCATCATCATTTCGAAACCAATATTGAGAAAAATTTTCAGCTTTTTCCCAAAAAATATATGAAAGGGCTACAATATATGCCTAGTTTAATACTGAACATCGAGATTGTTATGACTTATACGTTCAATCGTCCTGCTTTTCCAGCTACACGTATGCGCCGTATCCGTAAAAACGATAAGCTTCGAGCAATGGTAAGAGAGACTCAACTCACAGCAGATCATCTCATTTATCCAGTATTTGTGCTTCCGGGACAAAACCAAAGCCAAGATGTACCAAGTATGCCAAATGTTCAACGATTGTCAGCAGACTTATTGTTGAAAAAAGCAGAAACACTATTAGAACTTGGTGTATCAAAACTTGCCTTATTCCCCGTTACACCACAACAAGACAAAAGTTTAACAGCAGAAGCAGCGTGGCATGAAGACGGTTTAGTTCAAAATACTTTACGTTTGCTAAAAAAAGAACTGCCTGAGATGGTGCTCATCACCGATGGTGCATTAGATCCTTATACCACCCATGGTCAGGACGGTATTATTGACAATACAGGTTATGTGTTAAATGATGAAACAGTCCAATGCCTGATCAAACAAGCCTTAAGCCATGCTGAAGCAGGTGCAGATGTGATCGCGCCAAGTGACATGATGGACGGCCGTATTGGTGCAATCCGCCAAGCTTTAGAAAGTAACGATTTTATTTATACCAGTATCATGGCGTACTCTGCAAAATACGCGTCTAGTTTCTACGGTCCTTTCCGCGATGCAGTTGGCTCATCATCCAACCTAAAAGGTGGTAATAAGTATAACTACCAAATGGATGTCGGTAATCGTGCTGAAGCACTGCATGAAATCGCCCTCGATATTCAAGAAGGCGCAGACATGGTGATTGTTAAACCAGGTATGCCATATTTGGATGTGGTACGTGAAGTTAAAGATACCTTTGGTGTCCCAACCTTTGTTTATCAAGTCAGTGGTGAATATGCCATGCTTGCTGCAGCCATCCAAAATGGCTGGTTATCAGAAAGCGTGATCATGGAATCATTGATGTGCTTCCGTCGTGCAGGTGCAGATGGTATTTGGACCTATTATGCAGAAGATGCAGCACGTCAATTAAAAGAGATGAAGTAAAACATTCCTTCCTTACTGAATTCATTGTTCCTTACCTTTTAGAAAGGGAAGTGTCCATTACTGATTCGGTCGTGGAAGGAAAGTCCCCTCTTTCAAAAGATAAGCAGTATTGCTTTTGTAGGTGGGGATTAAAATTCTAAATTGGTACAGAATACACAATGCATATCGCCATTATCGGTGCAGGAGTAAGTGGCTTACTCAGCGCGCTTGAACTTGTTGAACAAGGTTGCACCATCACTCTGTTCGATCAACAACATGCTGGACATGCTGCTTCATGGGCGGGTGGCGGTATTTTGTCACCCATGTATCCATGGAGATATCCAAATGAAGTCAATCATCTGGCACAACATGGCAAACAACTTTACCAACAATGGAATGAGAAACTACAGCCTAAAACAGGGATAGACTTTCAAATCCATGAAACTGGAATGCTAATTTTTGACGAAGCAGATTTTGAGCTTGGACTCGGTTATAAAGACCAACATCAAGAACCGATGCAGCATTGTGAATACCTGCAAAGAGAGCAGCTTGAAACCATCAACCCACATATTTCAGCACAATTTCAACATGCAATTTATTTTCCACATTTAGCCAATGTTAGAAATCCAAGACTTCTTAAATCACTGATCAGCTATCTCAAACAACACCCTCAAGTTGAAGTGTATGAAAATACATGGATCGAAAAATTTAATATTCAAAATCAAAAAATTCAGTCTGTTGAAAGTACCAATGGGCGACGTTTTTTCGCAGATCAATTTGTGATTACCACAGGCGCATGGTCAAATTGCTGGGCAGAACAATTACAGCTTTCGATCCCAGTAGAGCCAGTTCAAGGACAAATGATGTTATTTAAAACCCCTGAAAACTGGCTACCCACCATGTGTATGAACAATGTCATGTATTTGATCCCACGCCTAGATGGTCATATCGTATGTGGTTCAAGCATGGACAATATCGGGTTTGATAAGCGTCCAAATGTACAAACACAGCAAAATATTTATAAAGCCTGTATCGAGATGGTCCCTGAATTGACAAACTTCCCTATTGTTAAGCAATGGGCAGGATTACGTCCCAGTTCACCGACAGGCATTCCATATATAGGAAAAATGCCTAAACTGAACAATTTATGGGCAAATTTTGGACATTACCGTAATGGCTTATGTATGGGGCCTGCTTCTGCACAGTTATTAAGACAATTGATGCTCAATCAAGATACACATGTTGATTCAACAGCTTATTCAACCGAGCGATTAACTGCATATACACCTCTCACTCAGTAATCATCTTTTAGCTAAAAAGTGTTAGGTTCTGGCATGAAACAATCAAAGAGAAGACGCTTAGTCGCTTCTCTCATCGAAAACGATTGATAAAATTGCTGATGCCGACAAGTGATTTACCAATAATTCTCTACAGCAATATTACCTTCACCCCGACGATTCATCGTTAAACCACGGGATTTTAATGCGGCTTTGGTGTCATCCACCATTTGTGGGTTTCCACATAGCATGACATGAGTGGTATCTGTATTGAATTTTAAATCAGCGGCTTTTTCCAATTCACCATTTTCAATCAAAATTGGTAAGCGATCATGCAAGGTGGCATTGGGATCACGCGTAACAATCGGGATAAATTTAAAACCTGTATGTCCCTCCCCAAAAAGCTGGGCAATCTCTTGGATCCGATCGACATAAGCCAATTCAGATTCAGTTCTTACGCTATACACCAAGTTGATTTTTTCGTACTTTGACCAAGTTTCAAAATCTTGTAGCATCGAAATAAAAGGCGCTAAACCTGTGCCCGTTGCCAACAACCACAAATCTTTAGGCAACGGCAATTGATAACGTGCTAAAGTTAAGAATCCATAGGGGATTTTTTCCAAATAAAGCTCATCACCGACTTGTAAATGCTGTAAATTGGAGGTAAATGCACCATCAGGAACAACGATTGAAAAAAATTCGAGTGTTTCATCAAACGGGGATGAAACCACGGAATATGCCCTTACCACCAATTCATCACCCACTTTTAAACCAATGCGAGCAAATTGCCCAGCGGTAAACTTAAAATGAGCAGGTCGAGTCATGGTGAAACTGAAAAGTGTATTGGTCCAACGCTGAACAGACAAAACCTTTTCTATGCTAAATTTTTCAATTGACATGATTTCTTCGTGGCATGAAACATAGTCCTCATGGTAGCATGACTATATAATCTATGAATATTAAAATGTTAAGGCTCTACTTATGCGAATGACTTTACGCCAGTTGGCGGTTTTTGTTGCTGTCGCTCAAGAAGGCACCGTGACTAAAGCAAGTGATGCGGTTCGGTTGACTCAAAGTGCGGCAAGTATGGCTTTGGCAGATTTAGAAGATGGGCTGGGAGCCCCCCTTTTCGATCGTCTTGGTAAGCGCTTACAGCTCAATGATCTTGGTCGCTTCTTACTTCCCCAAGCTTTAGAAATTTTAGGCCGCTGTGAAGCTTTTGAACAAGCAGCCAAAGGCGAATTACAAAGTATTGATTTACGCATTGGTGCAACACTGACTATCAGTGATTATTTAATGCCCGACTTAATGGCAAACTTTTTACAAGTTCAACCTCAAGCACATTTGCAACTCCAAGTTGGCAATACCCGCCAAATGATTGAAGCCGTCAACCAATTCCAACTGGATTTAGCATTGATTGAAGGTTCATGCTTCTTACCACAACTTCAATGTATTCACTGGCGAGATGACGAACTTGCGGTATGTTGTTCACCTAATCATCCACTTGCAAATTTACATCGTGAATTAAAACAGTCTGACTTTCAACATGTTGAATGGATTTTGCGTGAAGAAGGTTCTGGCACACGTGAAGTTTTTGACAATGCCATTCTAAAAGACCTAGAAGATGCCAATATCCGCTTAACTTTGGGTCATAATGAAGCGATTTTAAAAATTGTCGCAGGTGGTTTAGGAATGTCATGTATTTCTAAATTAGCCATTCAGCCTTTGCTGGACAAAGGGCAATTGGTAATTTTAAAGACTCCTTTTTGGCAACTTGCACGTCCTTTGTACATGCTTGTACATCGTCAAAAGTACCAAGGTCCTGGTTTAAGAGCCTTCTTAAAATTCTGTGAACACGGATAAAACTAAAGCTCCTCTTGGAGCTTTTATATAATTTTTAGCTTAATAAAGTTATTTACCAAATTGTCTTTCGCATGGCTGACCATCATGATCGCCATCCATTTGCGTATTAGGACAATTTTTAATAAAAAATACAGCTTCATCATAGGATGTCATTTGACTGCAATGTGTCCGACCATCACATTGATAAGGCGATTTTACCATTGATGATGTCGCTACAGTTGCGTTAGATTGCACTGTTACCTGAGCATGTTCAGTCCTTACTAGGTTATGATCACCATTTATTAAAGCATTTTGCGATTTTTCACTAAACTTTACTGGTTTGACATAACCAGTTTCTTTGCGTTGTTGCTCAATAATTTGTTGCTGCTGGTGTTCTAACAAGGTAAGTTTATTATGCTGTTCATCCTGATAGGTTTGGTATTGATTCCATGTCGCAAAACTAAAATAAACGAAGCCAAAAACAATCACTAAAATTACCACAGACATAAAACCAAATTTCTGTCCTTCACTTTTACTTCGTCTTAATATATTTTTTTGCTTATCAATATTGATGTTTTTATTTTTTAATTCATTACTCATCGCTACATCCAAACGAATCATTTGATGTGCTTTTAATGTTCCTTGCTCATTGATAATTACATACTTTATAGTTTCCCCTTTTTTCGGTTGACCACCTAGTTTTGGAAAATCAGCGATGTAGAATACGACAGATTGCGCTGAATTATGATCCAATAAAAGTCCGTAACCTTTATCATGATGATATTCAATGATTTGCCCCAAATAAAACATAAAACTTCTCTTTTAAAATAAGTTTGAACCACAATAAATTCAACTCGTTTCAGATGTTTAGTGTGAATATGCCTTGCGTTTTTGCTGTTTAATCTTGTCCTTTTGTTGTTGTTGATATTGTTGAAATCTCATTTCAGTTTCGATTTTGTACTGCCTATAACGATCTTTTGCATACATTACAGAACTTACCCCAATGAATATCACTACAGCAACGGTCACCACCCAAGAATTCAATGCTAGACGTTTTTCAAGTCTAATTTTCTTTATAGGCTGTTTGCGTTTTGAGTATAAAAATTTAACTTTTAACTTTTGAATTAAATTTTGGATCGCATTTAAACGCATATTTTTTTCAAGCAACTGCTGATTCATTTGCCTATCAAAATATAAATCTTGTTCTTTAAAACATTGCCCCTCTACCAACATCTCTACAGGCTTAACCAACTCTTGTTTCTTAGAGTCCCCCCGCAATTTCAATATTTTGATACGCCTCTCCCAAATCAGAAAGCATAACCTCACAAATTCCTTCAGTGGTTTTAATGTTATTAACTGTATGAATTTCGTCTTGGGATTCAGTATTTTGGATAACTTTAATAGAAAGGTCAACTTGTGTTTGCGCTACAGGCTCAATTTGATTGTTTTGGTATAAATTTATGCTACCTTCTTCTATCATAGGATTACTAATTAGAGTTTGTATGGGCTCGACAAAGATTACTTGTTGCTCCTCTACAACTAAGTCAATAGCTGGAATAGCTTCTACTGAAACCAATTGCTCTGTTTGAGTTTGTGTTTTGATATTAGCTAAATCGTTATCAGCTACCAACCTTCTCTTTTTAAGCGCTTTTCGAATAGTTGTAATTTGTTCATAGCCATTTTCTGAATGGAGACGCGTATTAGGTAACTTATTTTGATCGTTCTCATAATTTTTATAATCAAACCGCACAATAAATTTAGCTAAGGTTGCACCATATTGTTCTAAAACAACACACTTAATCCGCTCGCCAATTTGGGGAAGAATGGATTGATTTGAAAAATCTTCTAATTTAAAAACAACTTGTTGATGATTATCATTTAATTCAATTAGACCTTGCCCTAAATCATTATCGAAAAAGGTTACTGTCCCTTTTCTGAACATTTTTTATTCTCTTATAATTAAAAAAGGAGGCCCCTATAGCCTCCTTTGATCATACTAAATTTTAATCTTTTTGCACACTGCCAAAAATTTTATCACCAGCATCTCCTAGACCTGGCACGATATATCCCTGTTCATTTAAACCTTGATCAATTGAAGCAGTAAAAATCGTCACATCTGGGTGAGCTGCTTCCACACGTTTAATGCCTTCAGGTGCTGCAACTAACACCATAACACGGATATCTTTACAACCACTTGCTTTCAACACATCAATCGCAGCAACCAAAGATGAACCAGTTGCCAACATCGGGTCAATAATCATAGCTAAACGATTTTGTACATCTGGAACCAATTTTTTATAATAAGTACGTGCTTCCAAGGTTTCTTCATCCCGTTCTAAACCGAGAACTGAAACTTTTGCACTTGGAATAAGATTTAAAAAACCTTCTAACATGCCAATACCAGCACGTAAAATTGGCACTACAGTGATTTTTTTACCCGCAATTCTGTCCACTGTGACTTTACCGTTCCAACCATCAATTTCGTGATCACACACAGGTAAATCTTTGGTTGCTTCATAAGTTAAAAGCATAGTTACTTCTTGAGCAAGTTCACGGAAATTCTTAGTACTAATGTCAGCACGGCGTAATAAACCTAATTTATGACGAATAAGTGGATGACGAATTTCTTGAATAGACACGGGAGGACACCTAAAAGGATAAAAGTAAATTTCCATTATTATAAATGTTTTTTATATCTGAGATAAGAAAAGCCCTCAATGAATGAGGGCTTTTTTTGTTAATAGCAGGATTTTATTGCGATTAGTGTTGCTGGCTCATCAAGAAATGTAAAGGAGATAAAATTTCTGATTTCAACGCCAAGCTGATGATTGGATCTGGATAAACACCAATGATCAATACCAAAGCAGCAGCACCGAGCACCATAAGACCACCCACTTTTTGTCCCCAGTGATCAACAGCATCAATACGAGGATTATCTGGTGGCGTCATATACATCACGATCATCACACGTAAGTAGTAATACAAACCAATACCACTACCCACCACTACCATAGCAGCCAAGAACCAATGTTCTGTGGTTACAGCAGCAATCACCACCATAAACTTACCAATGAAACCAGCGGTTAATGGAATCCCTGCAAGAGAAAGCATCATCACTGTTAATGTCGCAGTCAGTACTGGACGACGCCAGAATAAACCACGGTAATCCGCAAGAGACTCAGCTTCATCAACATTGTTATATGGGCTCGACATTAACGCGACAGCACCAAAAGCACCAATCGTAGTTAAGGTATAAGTCACCACATAGACACTTACGCTGCCTAAACTTGCATAACCTAAACTAATCAAAGCAATCAATAAATAACCAAAATGGGCGATTGATGAATAACCTAAAATTCGTTTTAAGTTGACTTGGCGTAATGCAAGGAAGTTCCCGACTAAAATCGAAAGCACAGCGATCACTGTTAATACAGTCACGATAGACGGTACAAGAATGAAACCTGAACTTAAAATAAAGCGTACTAATAAACCAATCGTTGCGACTTTAGCAACAGTTGCAAGATAAGTAGCGATTGGCGCAGGCGCACCTTGATAAACATCTGGTGTCCATTTATGAAATGGCGCCAATGATAATTTAAACGCAATCGCAATCACGATTAATCCTGAACCCAACAAAATCATTGGTTGAGCAAGGAAACCTTTTAACTGTTCAATAAAGTCAGCCAAAGATGCAATTTGTTGCACTTGTGCTAACTGATTTCCATACAAACCTGGGAAGTCAGTAAATGACAATGTACCTGTATAAGCATAAACGTATGCCATACCCATCAACAAAATTGCTGAAGCGGTTGCAGAAAGTACCAAATACTTTACGCCAGCTTCTAGCGATTTTCCACGCTGATGCGTATATGCCAATAAGCCATACACAGGAATTGACAAAAGCTCCAAACTAATAAAGAACGACGCATAGTGAGAACTTGCCACCATTAACATTGCCCCTGTTACAGAGATCAACATCAAGATATAAAGCTCTTCACGATTATCTTTATACGTTTCAATATAAGCGTGAGATAACGTACAGCATGCGAGTGCAGCAACTACTGCAATAAATTGATAAAACAATGTAAATGGATCAACCACAAACATGTTCATCACATTTGATGGTGCAAATGAACCACCAAACATCATGAATAAAATATCAATTGCAGCAAGGTTTAAACCCACCACCGATGCAGTTGCAATCAAATTATGATTACGCTTGATCGAGGTTAGGATCATCACCACTACAGCGGTTAAAGCAACAATAAAAACTGGTGCTAAAGGCATGAGACCCGAAAATGACATAGTGAAGTTCATGACTATTGGATCTCCACATTTTGTTGAGATACGACTTGTTGTGCCGCATCAACAACTTCTTGAACTGGAATATAGCTATTTGATAACCACGCCATACTTGAGTGAGAAATATCAAGGAAGCTTTGTGGATATACACCTAACCATAATAAGCCAAATGCACAGATCAATAGAATTACTGTTTCACGTACATTCAAGTCTTTTAATGGACTTTCATAATGCTTTTTCTGTTCTTCATTTGGCGTACCAAATAAAGCTTTGTGGATCAGAATCAAGCCATAAAGACCAGCAAAGACCAAGCTAATAGCAGCAATGATGGTAAATGTAGGGAACTTAGCGAATGAACCCATCAAGATCAGGAATTCACCAATAAAGTTACCTAAACCTGGAATGCCCACAAGTGCAGAGACAAAGAACATCAAGAAGAATGGTAAATACTGGAATTGACCACGAATACCACCCATCAAACGTAAGTCACGGGTATGTAAGCGTTCATACACTTGACCACACATAATGAACAATGCAGCAGATGACAAGCCATGTGCCAACATCATGATCATTAAGCCTTGGAATGTCAGAATATTACCGGCATAAAGTGCAAGTAATACGAAACCCATATGCGAAATAGAAGTATAAGCAAGCAGGCGTTTCATATCTGTTTGCTGGAAAGCACACCAAGCGCCGTAGAAAATACCAATCAAACCTAAAATAATCGCAATATCGGCAAATTGTGCAGATGCTGCTGGGAAGAATGGCAATACAAAGCGCAATAAACCGTACGCAGCAGTTTTAATCAAGATCCCCGCTAAGTCTACAGAACCTGCTGTAGGTGCTTGTGCATGGGCATCTGGTAACCAACCGTGTAATGGGAATACTGGCAACTTGACTGCAAAACCAATAAAGAAACAGATCATCAACGCATAGGCAATATGTGGTGCCTGAGCATCTAAAGTATTTGCAACAGCAAGTAAGTAGTTATAGTCGAAGCTAATCGTACCTGACATCTGAGAACCATAGACCACTAAGCCTAAGATCCCGATGAGCATGATTAAGCCAGCGACTTGGGTGTAGATAAAGAACTTGGTTGCAGCATAAACACGTGATTTACCGTCTGCGCCTTTATGACCCCAAAGTGCGATCAAGAAGTAGATAGGGACCAGCATCATCTCCCAGAAGAAGAAGAACAAGAACATATCAATTGCAAGGAAAACCCCGATTACCCCACCCAAAGACCATAAAAGGTTTAAATGGAAGAAGCCGACATTCTTTTGAATTTCACCCCATGAACAGCCCACTGCAAGTACACCCAGTAATGCAGTCAAGCCCACCATCAGCAATGAAAGACCATCTACAGCCAAATGAATGTTAATACCGAGTGATTTAATCCAAGGTAAATAAAATTCTGCTGCCCAAGTTGGAGTCTTCGCCCCCAACTCATAGCTAAAGCCACCTTGTTTCCACAAAATCAGTGTTAAGCCCAATGTAACGAGCATACCGACTAATGCGATATAACGTGGCAAATGTTTATCAAGTTTATCGACCAACCAACACACGAAACCTGCAATAAAAGGTACAAGAATCAGTGCGGGTAAAATCCAATTGTTTGTGATTTCCATCTTATTTCCCCACTACCTGAATCACGATCAAGATCATCAGCAATACCACCACACCGAGTGACATACTTGATGCATATTCACGTAATGAACCTGTTTGACGGGTACTTGTAAATTTATTTCCACTATTTACGATTGCAGGTAATAACAGCCATAAACCATCAACTGGGTCACGACCTAAAATTTTCGCAATGAGTAAATAAGGTTGAACAAATACAAGGTTGTATAAAGAATCGAAACCAAATGCATTACGGCAGATATTTGCAAGTCCAGCACCAAATGAAGTGGCTGCAAAACCTTGCACCGCTTTATAAGCGAAAGCAAATAACACCACACCTACAGCTAAACCGACCAATGCGATACCGACTGCAAGGTGTTCTGCACCATGCATCCCTTCTTCAATCGCTTGAGAAACTTCAAATGCTGGGATATGTGCTGCATTTAAAATGTTCATCACTGGCGCTTTTAAGAAGTAAGCCAAACCTGTTGAAAGAACAGCCAAGATACCTAAAGGCGCCCAATACGTTGCACCTTTGATTTCGTGATAATGTGTTTTTTCTTCACCAAAGAATACAACCCAAATTAAACGGAATGTATAAATCGAAGTTAAGAATGCACCCGCAACACCCACCCAATACAATGAGTTATACAATGCCACAGATTGACCTTGCGCCCAAACAGCACCCAAGATTGCATCTTTAGAGAAGAAGCCGATCGTAATAAATGGAATTGCAGCAAGTGCACCACCACCAATCGCGAAGCAAGCAAATAAGAATTTGTTTTTGTAGAACAAGCCACCCATTTTAAAGATGTTTTGTTCATGATGGTAAGCCAAGATCACTGCACCCGAAGACAAGAACAATAATGCCTTAAAGAATGCATGTGCAAGCATATGGAACAGACCTGCTTGATACGCTTCTGCACCCACAGCCATAAACATATAACCGAGCTGACTCATGGTAGAGTAAGCCAGAATACGTTTGATATCTGTTTGAACCAAAGCCGCAAAGCCAGCAACCAACAATGTTACAGCACCTGTAATCGAAATGAACTGCATCACTTCTGGTGTCATTTCAAATACAGAGAACATACGGCAACATAAGTAGATACCAGCGGTAACCATTGTTGCAGCATGGATCAATGCAGATACTGGTGTCGGACCAGCCATTGCATCTGCCAACCATGTTTGTAATGGGATTTGCGCAGATTTACCAGCTGCACCCAAGAACAACATCAATGACGTGATCAATGCCAAGTTATGATCAAGTGCCAGAACTTGTGAAGCATTGGCAACAATCGTGCCGATGTGTAAAGTACCAAATTGTTGGTAAAGCAAGAACAATGCGATCAGTAAGAATACATCACCAACACGCGTTACTGTAAATGCTTTAATTGCCGCAAAACCATTTGCAGGGTTTTGGTAGTAATAACCAATCAACAGGTAAGAACACAGACCTACGCCTTCCCAACCTAAGAATAACAACGCTAAGTTGTCACCCAATACAAGCACCAACATGCTTGCAACGAATAAGTTGAAGTATGAGAAGAAACGTGCGAAGTCTTCTTCACCACGCATGTACCAAGTTGCAAAGATGTGAATCAGGAAACCTACACCTGTCACCATGCCCATCATTAATAATGACAAGCCGTCAAGATGCAAACTTACACCCGGTGCAAAACCGCCTACATTGAACCAAGTCCATAAATGCTGTGCTTGCGCAACTGAACCCTGCTTAACAAAGTCCATGCCTGCAATCAATGCAAATAAAGCAGAAAGGCCAACAGAACCCGCACCAATAATTGCTGCTACATTTTCAGGAAGTTTATTACGTCCTGCCGCTAAAAGTGCAAAGCCAATCAGCGGAAATAAAATCGTTAAATATAAATAACTCATCCGCGCATCTCACTAGCAGCATCTACATCCAGATGATGGAAGCGATGATAGAACTGGAGGACGATCGCTAGACCGATACAAGCCTCTGCCGCAGCAAGTGTGAGGATCAAAATAAACATAATTTGACCATCAGGTTGTGCCCATGCACTTCCTGCCACAACGAATGCCAATGCTGCTGCATTCATCATGATCTCAAGGCTCATTAACATAAATAATAGGTTGCGTCGCACCATTACACCGTAAAAACCCAGTGCAAAAAGGATAGTTGCGACGATCAAACCATGTTCTAAAGGAATGTTGCCCATTACTGTTTATCCTCTGCTGCACTCGGTTCACGTTTGCCTAAGTGGAATGCTGCAACCAATGCTGCAAGCAATAACATTGCGGCAACTTCAACCAATAATAAATAGTGGGTAAAGAGTGCTTGACCAATTGCTTTAGGTCCAATCACTTGAGTTCCAAGTACTGCACCAGATTGCGTGTAGTCTGAACCTAATACCCAAACCAAACATAAGCCGATTAAGAAGCTCATGAGTGCTGGATAAGCCCAAGCATCTGAAGTCAACCATTTACGCTCTTGATCAACTGTATGTTGACCAAGGTTGAGCATCATTACTACGAATACGAACAACACCATGATCGCACCCGCATAAACAATCACTTCAAGTGCAGCTGCAAATGGTGCACCAATGATTAAGAAGATCCCTGCAACAGCAAGTAAAGAAACGATCAAACTTAATAAAGCATGTACTGGATTGGTGTTGGTCACAACACGAATCGTCGAAACAATGGCCACAAGAGCCATTAAATAAAATGGCCACATCATGGTAATAAGCTCCGTACATCTACAGGCGCACTTTCACGTTGCGCTTGACCTTTTTCTTTACCATCAATTGCCATACCACTTACACGGTAGAAATTGTAGTCTGGGTATTTACCTGGTCCTGAAATGAGTAAGTTTTCTTTCTCATAAACAAGATCCTGACGGACATATTCGCCTAACTCAAAATCTGGTGTTAACTGAATGGCAGTTGTTGGACATGCTTCTTCACACATACCGCAGAAAATGCAGCGTGAGAAGTTAATGCGGAAAAATTCTGGATACCAACGTCCATCATCTTTTTCAGCTTTCTGCAATGAAATACAACCAACAGGACATGCAACCGCACATAAGTTACACGCAACACAACGCTCTTCACCGTCTGGGTCACGTGTTAATACGATACGACCACGATAGCGTGGAGGTACGATTTGTTCGGCTGGCACTTCTGGATATAAAATCGTATCGCGTTTGCGTGTGACATGGCTAAACACCATCCACAACGAACGAACAATTGATCCTACGCCAGCTAGAATTTTATACATTTTGTACTCCCTGCTGTCCTAGGCCTGATTCATCAGAATCACAGCACCAGTCACCAAAAGGTTGACCAATGCAAGTGGTAAACACACTTTCCAACCAAAATTCATCACTTGGTCATAACGTGGACGCATTAAAGAACCACGTGCCAAGACAAACATCATTACAAAGAATGCTGTTTTCGCAATGAACCAGAACGCATCTGGAATGAATGGAATATTTAAATTAAATGGTGCTAACCAACCGCCAAAGAATAAAGTCACGATCAGTGCAGAAATTAGAATGATGTTGACGTATTCAGCAACGAAGAACATCCCCCATTTCATACCACCATATTCGACATGGTAACCTTCTGCCAATTCTTGTTCAGCTTCTGGTTGGTCAAATGGATGACGATGCGTTACCGCAACCCCAGCAACCACGAAGATCATGAAACCAATGAATTGTGGAATCACAAACCATACATCACGTTGTGCTTCTACGATTTCACGCAAGTTAAATGAACCCGCAATTGCCACCACACCCATCAATGAAATCCCTAAAAAGACTTCATAAGAAATGGTTTGTGCTGCTGAACGTAGACCACCTAATAGTGCATATTTGTTGTTGGATGCCCAACCACCAAATAACACCGCATATACTGCAATACCTGCCATTGCCATAAAAAACAATAGACCGATACTCATGTCTGAAACACCTAAGTAAGGTGAAACAGGAATAACCATGAATGACAGTACTGCAGTCGCCATTGCCACTGCTGGTGCTAAACGGAAGGTTAACTTATCTACAAACTTTGGTGTCCAGTCTTCTTTGAACATGATTTTCAACATGTCGGCAACGATCTGGAACATCCCGCCAGGACCAACACGGTTTGGTCCATAACGGTCTTGCCATAAGCCCAGCAAACGACGTTCAATAAATGACATCAAAGCGGCCAGTAAAACCACAACCAACAAAATTACGATGGCTTGAATCACTGAATAAGCGATTGGCCAGTCTTGTGCCCATGTCGGTAGTGCGCGTAAAGATTCATTCATGATTACACTCCTACCGTTACAGATACAGGTTCAGCAAGTGAAACTGTTGGTGCTTGGCCGACTGGATAACCGATATAACCTGTTGGTAAATATTCAATCACATGCACAGGAAGACTAATCGTCGTTTCGCCTGCTTTAACTGTCAGTTGTTGCCCATCTTGAACATTTAAACGTGCTGCATCTTGCTCGCCCACGGCAAAAGTCGCTTCTGGAATACGCGATTCCATCACCGGTGTTTTAATCGTAAATTCACCTGAAGCGAAAATATGATGCATTGGAACCAGACGGAAACTCTCTGGATTTGCCACAACCGCAGTTGGCGCCACATAGCTACGTGCAGGACGTTTTACTAAGCGATCAAATAAACGAACGCCTGAATCACCGCCTTTAAGATGACCACCCACTTCATCTTGGTATTTGTTCCAAGCTTGTGGTGAGTTCCAACCCGGTGCCCATGCAAATGGAACCAATGACGATGCATTTTGCGGTCCAACATAACCTTCCATAGAGAATGTTAATGCGGAATCGACATCGACAGGTTGTTTCGGCTCATGTACGTTTAATGGTGCACGCATTGCAGTACGACCAGAGTAACGACGTGGTTCACGGGCAATTTTCAAGCCATGAACACGGTAACCCGCATCAGGTGCAACATCTTGAATTGCTTCAAGAACTGGAACATTTTTGACCACAGACTCAATTACGTCATCCAGCAATGTCCACGAGATCGCTTTACCTTTCACACCCGTTTCAATCGCATGTAACCAGCGCCAAGATTCTTTGATGGCATATTCTGGTTTGTAATAGCTTGGGTCATAAACTTGATAGAAGCGTTGCGCACGACCTTCTTGGCTGACCACTGTTCCATCGCCTTCTGCAAAGCTTGCAGCAGACAAGACAACATCCGCTGCTTTTACGGTTTCAGTTTCAGAGTGATCAAGCACAATCACGCTTTGCGCTTTGTCTAGAGCAGCCTGAACTTGTACAGCAGGTAAACGGCGGAACAAATCATTTTCAACAATAATGATTGACTCATAATCTTGAGCAAATGCTTGTTCTAAGCTTAAACCACCAAACAAAGCCATACCCATTGAGTTCACTTCTGGAACTGTCAATGTTAAGCCTGCATTTCCACCTAGGTTTTGTGCAACTTGTGCAGCAGCTTCCATGATGGCAGCATCTTGTAAGCTCGTACCCGAGATGATTAATGGTTTTTTCGCAGCTTTTAACGTATCCGCAATGGTTTGTGCAAATGCTTTAGCATCATCATCTAAACCAAGAATCGCATCACCGTTTACACCCGCAGCAATCGCAAAACCTAAACGTGCAATATCGTTTGGAGAAGCAACAACTTCACCCTCAGCAATATCAGCCAAACGTGTTTGTGTTGCAGCCAAGATATAGATTGGAGAATTTGCATCCTGACCAATACGTTTTACAGGTTCAGCTAACCAATCTTGGGTACGGCGGTCTGCAGCCATTTGTTTGGCTTTGTTTTTCGCAGCTTGGCGAACAGACAGTGCCATACGTGGTGCAGTTTGCGTTAAATCTTCACCCAAGATCAAGACTGCATCATAGCTTTCGATTTCGCGCATACTTGGGTTATAAACACCCTCAGCTTGCATAATCGATGCAGCAAGTTCAACCAAGTTCTGTTCTTTTTGAGAAAGACCTGTTGAATAATTTTCTTGGCCAACCAACTCACGCAACGCATAGTTTGATTCTAATGATGCACGTGGAGAACCAATACCCAAGACTTTTTTGCCTTGAACATTTTCAATCACTGAATCCAGTGCCACATCAACAGAAACAGTTTTAACTTCTGTTGCAGCACGGAATTGCGGCTGACGTGGACGATCTTCACGGTTCACATAACCCGTACCAAAACGACCTTTATCGCAAAGGAAATATTGGTTAACGTCACCATTGAAACGGTTTTCTACACGACGTAATTCGCCATAACGCTCACCCGGAGAGATGTTACAACCAGAAGAACAGCCTTGGCATACGCTAGGCGCATACTGCATGTCCCACTTACGGTTATAACGTGCCGAATGGGTTTTATCGGTAAATACACCTGTTGGGCACACTTCAGTCAAGTTACCAGAGAACTCAGACTCTAAAGTGCCTGATTCTGGACGACCGAAGTAGACACGTGATGCATTGGCATAAACACCAAAGTCTGTACCACCGGCATAATCGTTGTAGTAACGAACACAACGGTAACATGCGATACAACGGTTCATCTCATGTGCAATGAAAGAACCCAACTCTTGGTTGTGATGCGTACGTTTGGTAAAACGATAACGACGACGATCATGTTGCGTCATTACTGTCATATCTTGTAAATGACAGTGACCACCCTCTTCACAGACTGGACAGTCGTGTGGGTGGTTGGTCATTAAGAATTCCACAATCGATTCACGGAAATCTTTTGCTTCTTTGTCTTCAATCGAAATAAAGGTATTGTCAGATGCAGGAGTCATACATGACATTACTAAGCGACCACGAGTATCTTCTGGATTCGCATATTGAGTAACAGCACATTGACGGCAAGAACCGACAGAACCTAAAGCTGGATGCCAACAAAAATATGGGATGTCGATGCCAAGACTCAAACATGCTTGTAGCAAGTTTTCCGAGCCATTGACTTCATACGATTTTCCATCGACATGAATTGTAGCCATAGTCGAATTCCTTAAACTTGTTCTACGTGGCTGGCTTGGGCTACAGGACGATCTGTCACTTTAGCTTCAAACTCGCTACGGAAATATTTGAGTGCACCCATCAATGGTTCCATCGCACCTGGCGCGTGAGCACAGAATGTTTTACCAATCCACAATTTGCGAGTCAGTTCTTGAAGATGTTGAATGTCTTCCATCTTCCCTTCACCTTTCTCAATTGCGACAAGTGCTTTGACCGCCCAAGGTAAACCATCACGGCATGGCGTACAGAATCCACATGATTCACGTGCAAAGAATTCTTCTAAGTTACGCGTTGCAGAAACCATACACTGGGTTTCATCAACGACCATTAACAAACATGTACCTAGACGAGAACCAGCTTTCATAATGCTTTCTGAATCCATTGGAAGATCAATGTGTTCAGCAGCCAAGAAGTCAGTCGATGCCCCACCCGGTAACCATGCTTTCAGTTTAAGACCATCGCGCATACCGCCAGCATAGTCTTCAATCACTTCACGTGCAGTCGTACCAAACGGTAATTCCCAAAGACCAGGGAAAGTCACTTTACCTGATGCACCATAAATTTTAGTGCCTGGATCTTTAGATTTACCCGCAGACAAACCGATATACCACTCAGGCCCACGCAACATAATTGCTGGTAAGTTGTTATAGGTTTCTACGTTGTTTACGATAGTCGGACGGCCCCATGCACCTGCAACTTGTGGGAATGGCGGCTTAGTACGTGGGTTTGCACGACGACCTTCGAGTGAGTTAATCAATGCAGTTTCTTCACCACAGATATAACGACCCGCGCCGGTATGCACATGCAGGTCAAAATTCCAACCTGTGCCTAAGATGTTGTCACCCAAATAACCTTTAGCACGCACTTGTTCTAAAGCTTCATTTAAGTATTGTGCAGCTTCAATGTATTCACCGCGAATGAAGATATAACCCTGAGTCGCTTCTAGGGTATAACCTGCAATCAACATCCCTTCGATCAATTGATGTGGAAGTTTTTCCATCAATAAACGGTCTTTGAATGTTCCCGGTTCCATTTCATCGGCATTACAGATTAGGTAACGAGGACCACCATCATTGGGTGCCATCAATGACCATTTAATCCCTGCTGGGAAACCTGCACCACCACGACCTTTTACAGTCGCTGCTTTAATGACTTCAAGAACGTCTTTAGGTGGCATAGAAAGCGCTTTTTTAAAGCCTGCATAGCCTTCTAAAGCTTCATAGTCATCAGCACTACGAACAAATTCCTGTTTACTCAAACGCCATGTTAATGGGTGAGTTTCAGGGTTTCCTTCGCCATAAATTGGTCTTGGTTCGGTATTCATACATACTTCTCCAATAACTGTTTCACAGAAGTCACTTCAACCAAACCGTGTGTATCTTCATCGATCATCAGGGTTGGACCTTTGTCACAGTTCCCTAGACAGCAGATCGGCAATAAAGTAAAACGACCATCAGCTGTCGTTTGACCAAATTGGATACCCAGTTCACGTTGGAAAGCTTCTGCTAAAGTTTCCGCACCCATCAAGAAACATGCAATCGAATCACATAATAAAATTACGTGACGACCTACAGGCTGACGGTATATACGGTTATAGAATGTTGCAACACCTTCTAAATCCGCAGTTGTAATTGTCAATAATTGAGCAATTGCATGTAACTGCGCGTCATCCACCCAACCATTACGGCGCTGTACACACTTTAAAGCATCCAAAGACGCTGCACGTGGGTATGGGTAGTGACCCATGTGATGTTCAATTTCATGGATTTCTTCGCTAGTCAGAATCCCTTCAACATTCACACGTGGCTTTTTATCAGTCAAAATCATCATAATGCGTTTACCCCTTAGCGATCCACGTCAGCCATAACGACGTCAATTGTCGCTAAATAAATGATCAAGTCAGATACAAGACTGCCGTTAATCACGGAAGGAATTTGCTGCAAGTGGGTAAAAGTAGGTGTACGAATACGTGTACGGTAACTCATCGTTGACTTATCTGAAGTCAAGTAATAGTTAGATGCACCTTTCACCACTTCTGCCATTACAGAGGCTTCACCAGCTGGCATTACAGGACCCCATGACACGCTCAAGAAATGCGTAATCAAAGTTTCAATATCTTGTAAAGTCTTATCTTTTGGTGGTGGAACTGCCAATGGATGATCCGCTTTATAAGGACCAGAAGGCATATTATCCAAACACTGTTTGACGATTTTTAATGACTCTTCGATTTCGCGATAGTGAACCATCACACGTGCGTAAGCATCGCCTTCATACTCTAACGGCACTTCAAAGTCGTAATTTTCATAACCACTGTATGGACGATATTTACGAACATCAAAATCAATACCTGTTGCGCGTAAACCTGTACCTGTTACACCCCAAGCCAATGCCGATTTAGCATCGTATTGCGCAACATTACGGGTACGCCCCACAAATACTGAGTTTTTCAGCGCAGCAGTATGATATTCCTTCAAACGTTTTGGCATCCATTCGAGAATTTCACGAATCAGTTTTTGCCAGTTGTTTGGAAGGTCATGTGCTGTCCCGCCAATACGGAACCATGCTGGGTGCATACGGAAACCTGTGATCGCTTCAATTGCGTCATAGATTTTTTGACGATCCGCAAACATATAGAATACTGGTGTCATACCACCAGCATCCTGAATCGCAGTACCGATATACAATAAATGGTTATTGATACGGAATAATTCAGACATCATGACACGGATACATTGTGCACGATCAGGAACGGTAATCCCTGCAAGTTGTTCAACACCCATGACATAAGGCATGTTTTGCGCACAACCACCTAAGTAGTCAACGCGGTCTGTATATGGAATAAATGAATGCCAAGTTTGACGTTCAGCCATCTTTTCCACACCACGGTGGTGATAGCCAATATCAGGCACACAATCTTTCACTTCTTCGCCATCAAGCTGCAAAATCACACGGAATGCACCATGCGCAGATGGATGGTTAGGACCTAAGTTCAAGAACATAAAGTCTTCATCCGCGTTACCGCGTGTTAGACCCCAATCTTCTGGAACGAAACGAAGATGTTCTTGTTCGAAATCTTGTTTAGCCTTGTCTTGCATATACGGTGTATATTCAGTCGCACGTGCAGAATATTCTTTACGCAGTGGATGACCTTCCCAATAGGTTGGCAACAAGATACGACGAAGCATTGGATGCCCTTCGAAATTGATCCCAAACATATCGTAAGCTTCACGCTCGTACCAATTGGCATTTGGCCAAATATTGGTCGCCGTTGGAACGTTAATATCGTTCTCACTCAACGCCACTTTGATACGAATATCACTATTACGTTCTAATGAAAGTAAGTGATAGAACACTGTGAAATCAGATGCAGGTAAACCATCACGGTTGTTACGCAAACGTTCATCGACCGCAGATAAGTCAAACAGCATCACATAAGGACGTGGTACTTTACGCAAGTACATTAGAACTTCTTGTACATGTGCGCGCTCAACCCAGACCGTCGGAAAATCTTCAAACGTCGGTTGCACGTAAAAGTTCTCGCCAAATTTGGCTTTGAGATCTTCTACAATTGCAAATGCTGGGCGGGAATCAACTGGAGTCGATTCTGGCATAGCAATTTCAGTTTCAGCCATTGGCTTGGCTTCCTATTTAATACAAATTCTGTCAAATTCCCTGATGACCATATCCATCAGATATGTCAAATATTCATCAGAAAAAATTACTCAATTTCATCCATAGAGCGTAAGTTTTTCACTGCAATACGTTCAGCGTTCTTACGGTCGCGTTCTGGCATCATCTTTGGCTTATACACTGGCTGAAGATCATCACCGATTACCGCAGAGAGCGGACGACGTTCTAATTGAATTTGGTCTTGCAATAACATCAAGGCTTGAATCAATGCTTCTGGACGTGGTGGGCAACCTGGAACGTACACGTCAACAGGAATGATTTTATCCACACCTTGTACAACAGAATAGATGTCGTACATACCACCAGAGTTTGCACAAGCACCCATTGAAATCACCCATTTAGGCTCAAGCATTTGTTCATACAAACGTTGAATTACAGGCGCCATTTTAACAAAGCAAGTCCCTGCAACAATCATCAAATCTGCCTGACGTGGCGAAGCACGAATAACCTCGGCACCAAAGCGAGACAAGTCATGCACACCGGTTAACGTGGTTGCATATTCAACGTAGCAGCAAGATGTACCAAAGTTAAAAGGCCATATTGAGTTTTTACGGCCCCAGTTTACAGCTGTGTGTACCACATCCTCTAAGCGAGTCATGAACACATTTTTATTCACTTCTTCTTCAAGTGGATCTGTCACAATTTGACGATCTTGAAGCGGATATTGTTCAGCTTCTGGATTCGCACGGGTTAAAGTATATTTCATTCCCGAGTTACTCCTTGTTCAGAGACATGGTCGGTGTTTTATCTTTCACACGACCAGAAGATTGAGCTGGAATAGTTCCTGTAGGATCCATCACCAACTCTTCAATTGAATTGAAGCGAGTAATTTCTGCAAGGTCCATATTTGGTGAACCAATTTTAGGTTTAATCCCTGCGATTTTACGTTTATCTGAAGGTGACCAGTTCAATGCACCTGTAGATAATTCATAAATCAAACCAACGAGTAAAACTAAAATAAATACAGCTGCAGCTGAAAACCCAACCCAACCTACTTCACGTACAGATGTCGCCCATGCATATAAATAGAGGGCTTCCAAATCGAATACAACAAAGAAGATTGCAACAAGGTAGAACTTCGCAGACAAGCGGATACGTGCACCACCAGCACTAACCACACCTGATTCAAATTGCTCTTGCTTCGCACGTCCCCATGATTTACCCCCAAGGAGCAAAGGAACGGTGAGCATAAAGACACATAAAAATGTCACGCCGATCACGAAGGCAATGATTGCCCAATCGTATGGAGTAATGGCACTCATGCGGGGATAACTCCTGGCAGGCCTATTATTTAACAAAGAATGTATGTATTGGCCTTGCAAATACACCAAACACAAAATAAATCTGGTCAATTGTACCCGATTGATGTCATCTGTTGCTAGTTAATAGCTCTAAGTCTTTCGGATGATTTTTTAGACAAAAACCATATTTTTTCCTGATTCACAGCGATACAGCGCTGACTTATCGTTTTATCAAATTTCTATCCCTATTCTTATTAGTTTTTCCGAAGTTTATTTTTTAATCATGAATTAAAAATGACAAATCAGTAGCTTAATCCGATTCAGCCCAAGTAAAAGCCATGATTTATGCATGTATTTCTGCGATTTAATTGGCTAATTTCTACAAATATAAGGATTTACCATCTAAAATATTTTGTTACATTCTATGTGGTAAAATAGTCACATTAGATCAATCAAGTGATAAAAATTATCTTATTGTGATAATTTTTAAATATTACAAAGTTATTTATAATTTTTTATACTTCACTATTATCAAAACTAACTTATTTCAATGAAATAACCCGCTTTAAACCATCCAACGCCAAATGCCCAATGCCTACTTTTGACCTACCTTGTGCCCTCTTATGATTTTCTGATTTGAATTTTCAAAACAGTCAGCACTGTCGATCATGTCATTTTTCGCATATACAACAAACCCAAGTTTTCCAAAACTAAAGCCAGTTGAAAGGTGAATAACTTATCGTCGCTTAAATCAGTAAATTGTATATTTAGCACCCAATTATAGAAAAAGGTGTTCGTTGTCGCAAACTTAGACGAATTGTCTACAGAGCCTATACACATTGAACCACTTTTATGTATATGCTATTCAATATGAACAACTTTAAATCAAAAATTTAGGGGTAAAACAAGATGGAATTCAGCAGCAAGCCAAACTATTTTTTATTTGCACAATTACTGATTCGTCATATTGAAAATTATGTCAAAAAACACGTTGATGCACAAAATGCCATTTTTGATCTAAGAGATGTGTATGAGCTTTTCCGCCAAGATCTTGCCGCAACCACGACAAATCTAGAAGGGATTTTAAATATCGCGGATGAATATCGTATTGACACCATTCAAGGTGATCAAAAAATCATTAGCAGTTATAAAATTGACGCTGAACAAAACAGCTTATTGATTGATTTTAATCATGATGCATTACAAGCATTGCGAGACAGCAAGCCAATCATTGCGCCTGATGCAACGCTTCAACAATAGGATCTAGACTGAGCAACAGCCAGACATAAAAAACCACCGAAAATTTTCGGTGGTTTTTTTATTGAGTTTAACAATAGATTTTTTTATATAGTCAGCCTGTCAAAAAACTCAAGCACTAGAATAGAATTTCCATTAATTAATATTTTCTAAATAAATCAATTACATAAAAAATTTTTTAATTATAAAAAAGCTTGCAATACCTCATATTACATTCAAAGTTTAAATACCTTTGCGTAGGGGATGCCAAACCTTACGCCACAAACAAAGCAGTGCTTTGTTTTTGCTCATAAGCAAGGGGTTCGTCCTATACCCCCCCGTATTCCTCGGCACAAGGAGAGACATCCATGTCGCCACACGATAGAACAACCCTCTATGATTCAAAAGTACAGCAAACCAATTGATAACCAATAGTTTCTAAAAGTATATACAAAAACATAAGCTTCATTTCTGATCAATCAGCCGATAAAAATCACTGGTATAAATAATTAGGTGGTTTAACTATAAATCAAAAATAATTATAGAAAATTAAATCATATTGAAAGCCCCATCCCTTCCTCTGAATAAAGGAAAGGATGAAAGTAGTTTTATCTTAAATGATGGCTTTAAAGATGACTGATAAAATAAATCGAATAAATCTTAATCATATATTTTAATGGCACGATTTAACGTCTAAACTTTTTTCTTTTTAAAGCGCTCTACCGGCCAAGACATGGTAAATCTTGCACCACCCAAATCTGAGCTTTGATCGACTTCAATCGTCCCACCAAACCAATACGCAATACGACTCACAATTGAAAGTCCTAAACCATAACCACCTGAAGCACGGGTACGGCTATCATCTAAACGTGCAAATGCCTCAAATACACGTTTACGGTCTTCCTCTGGAATCCCAGGGCCATCATCTTCCACACAGACATAAGCCATACTAGTCTGGTGATTAACACCACCACTAATATTGACCTGATGATCACAATAACGTATCGCATTCCCCACCAAGTTTTGTACAACTCGATGTAAATAACGACGTTCTGCATCGACAATCACATCAGATGAAAGTGGGTTGAGGTGGATAATCTTTTGGGTTTTTAATGCTTCTGTTTCTACTGCAACCTGCTTTAATACATCAATCAATACAATTTTTTCAAAATCTAAAGAAGGTGTACCTTGCTCTAATTTCGCATAAGTCATGATTTCATCAATCAGTGTATTTAACGCTTCGATGTCTTTATCAATCATCTCGACCTGTTGCAAACGATACTCATGGTCATCTTCGTCTGCCAGCATTTCCATACCAAAACGGATTCGCGCTACAGGTGTACGTAACTCATGCGATACGGCACGCATTAACTCACGCTGTGCTTCAATCAAACGCTGTATATGATCAGACATGCTGTTATAACTGGTGGCCAGACTTGCCATCTCGTCATAACCTTCAACAGGTACACGTTGCGACATATCCCCTGTTCTCATCACATCCAAGGCTTCATTCACCTGTTTCAACTTGCGTTGCATTGGCACAATCAAGCCATAAACCCCCAAACACAGCAAGAACATACTCAACAATGTTATTCCAGCAGCCAATTTAACAGGCATCCAGTTAAACATTGGAACAGGTCCCAGCACCAAGACATCTGTAGGCGAATTTGGCAATGGAGAAACAATCGAAATGGTTGTACCACGTACAGTTGCACTGTCACGCCATAAAATTACACTTTGATCTGATCTTAAACGTCCAATTTGCTCTGAATCGAGATTGAGCTGAGAAATCTTTTCAACACCTACATGATAGGAAAAATGTTGTTGAATTTTTTTAAGATATTCTTGTTCTTGACCGGGATAATAAACCAAATAATCCAGAATGAACACAGGAAGCGCCTTCATTTGGCGTTCGCCGATTTGGTCGACTTTGATATATAAATAATGCTTTGGATCGTTTCTGATCCCTAAAACTAGATAAGCAATCCCTTGTTCTGCATCATAACGCACCACCGCTTTTTGATTTTCTATGCGTTTTTCTTCAGTACGAGATAAATCAACCTTTCTTGCTTCGAGATAATAAATGGGAAGCTCTAACAAATCAGAAGCATCTGAAATCCAATCTAGACGCTGCTGCTCAGTTTGCTGACGTGCCACACCCTCACTAATCACAAATGAAATTCCATCTGTGAGAGACTCACGATATTCCTGCGCACGTTGATAATTAATTATTTGGACAAGTAAATATCCAAACAAGGCAACCAACACAACAAGAATGACTAATCCTGCATAGATGCGCAAAAATATACTGTGTTTAGACACGCAAACTAACCTTCTTTATGCTTGTCCGGTGATGGACAAGCATCTTGGATGACCGACCCATCGTTTATAGACCAGTCTCTTTAACAAACAAATAACCTTTACTACGTACAGTTTTAATACGTTTCGGGTTTTCAGGATCATCACCAATTTTTGGACGAATACGTGAAATACGTACGTCAATCGAACGGTCTTGACCATCATATTCAATACCACGGAGACGTTCAAAGATGTCTTCACGCGATAAGATACGGCCTGCATTGGATGCCAACAACCAAAGTAAATCATATTCAGCACTGGTGAAGTCAACCAACTCACCATTGAGTGTCACTGAACGACCGCCATTGTCGATCACAAGATCGTCAAATTCAATACGTTGTGCAACTTCATCTTCAGGCGCTTTATCTGTACGACGTAATAGCGCACGGATACGCGCAAGCAGTACACGCGGTTGAACAGGTTTTGCAACGTAGTCATCTGCACCCATTTCTAGACCAAGAACTTGGTCCATATCTTCGGTACGTGCAGTCAACATCAAAATCGGTTGATGATAATGTGGACGAACTTCACGACAAACGGTTAAACCATCTGCACCCGGCAACATCACATCCAATACAACCAAGTCTGGTTGTTCAGCAATAATGCGGCGAATCGCACGGTTACCATCTGGTTCTACCCCAACTTCTAATCCATTACGAATTAAGTATTCCTGAGTTAAGCGAGCTAGGCGCTCGTCATCTTCAACAATCAGAATCTTTGGTAACTTTTCTTCTTGGCTCATCTATTTGCCCCTATATTTGATTTTGGAGTCTGCTACAAAGCTCGCAGATTCAACACACTATGTTTTGCAATATACACACGTTTACAATGTAAACAAGACCTCATTCACCAAACTGATACATGAGCGTATCAATTTGTTATATTTTTATTAACTATTGAATTGTAGGCAGTTTTATAAATTCAATACACATCATTTTTAAATTTCTCTAAGACAATCAATAGCTGGACTAATTTTTATACAAAATATTTCATTGTTCATATTCTGTCTCATCAATTTATCGTTTTTTTAGTTATCCACACACTTATCTATAAGCACTCTACTGAGTCTTTGCTATGCTATGTGCTTGTCTCATAAGGCATATAACAAAAATGACACTTTGAGGCAAAAAGATGCAAATAAAAATTTACTTTTCACGGATAAAATATTCTTGAAATGTCAATATTGATCTACCCTTAAAATTACCGTATCTTGTGTTCTAAATTAAATTAAACCACTAAGTATTGTGTTTAGTCCTCAAACATCGTGACAACAAATTTTGCAGTTTGTACGATTCAAATGGTCCATAAACATAACAATGATGACAATGGAGCTACGCTGACAATGAACGCCATTACAACCCCAGGTCAACTACAAGTGATTAAACGCACTGGTGATGTTGCCGCTTTTGATGCAGATAAAATCTCTGTAGCAATTGGTAAAGCTTTTTTGGCTGTAGAAGGTCAACAAAGTGCAGATTCAAGCCGTATTCATGATCGCATCACTCAGCTAACAGAGATGGTGATGAATACTTTTAATCGTCGTTTACCTTCTGGCGGAACAATTCATATTGAAGAAATTCAAGACCAAGTTGAATTGGCGCTTATGCGTACAGGTGAACAAAAAGTTGCACGTGCATATGTAATCTATCGTGAACAACGTTCTGATGCACGTAAACAAACTGGTGCTCATCATCACCCAACCTTACAAATCACAGATGCGAACGGTCAGCTTCAGCCTCTAGATTTGAGCAAACTTCAAGCCACGATTGAAAAAGCAAGTGAAGGCTTAGAAGGCATCAATGTTCAAGCCATTGTCGATGAAACAGTTAAAAACTTATATAACGGTGTAAAACAGTCAGACATCTCAACCACGATGATGATGGCGACACGTACCCGTATCGAACAAGAACCAAACTATACTTATGTAACTGCACGTCTATTACGTGATGACTTGGTTGCGACAGGTTTAAAATTCTTAGGTTTAGCTACAGATACTATCGAAGGCGATGCGCTCGAAACTTATTTAAACAAAGGTATCGAGCTTGAGCTTCTCTCTCCTGAGCTTTTAAACTTTGACCTTGCAAAATTGGCAGCTGCAATCAAACCAGAACGCTCAAACCAATTTACCTATTTAGGTTTACAGACTTTATTTGACCGTTACTTCATTCACTCAAATGATGTACGTTTCGAACTTCCGCAATTGTTCTTTATGCGTGTTTCAATGGGACTTGCATTAAATGAAGAACAGCGTGAAGATCGTGCAATCGAGTTCTATGACTTATTGTCTAGCTTCGATTATATGGCGTCTACACCGACCCTGTTTAACTCAGGTACATTACGTCCACAATTGTCAAGCTGTTACTTAACTACGATTCAAGATGATCTTTATGACATCTATGGTGCGATGCGTGACAATGCCCTTCTTTCTAAATGGGCAGGCGGTTTAGGTAATGACTGGACACCAGTACGTGCCTTGAACTCATATATCAAAGGTACCAACGGTAAATCACAAGGTGTTGTACCTTTCCTTAAAGTTGCCAACGATACTGCTGTTGCAGTAAACCAAGGTGGTAAACGTAAAGGTGCAGTATGTGCATACCTAGAAACTTGGCACTTGGACATTGAAGAATTCCTAGAGCTTCGTAAAAACACGGGTGATGATCGTCGTCGTACTCACGACATGAACACGGCTAACTGGGTTCCAGATTTGTTTATGCAACGTGTGATTGAAGACGCTGAATGGACACTGTTCACACCATCTGAAACGCCTGATTTGCATGATTTAACTGGCGGTGAATTTGCTGAACGTTATGCTTACTACGAAGGCATTGCAAAAGAAAACAACATGCTGCATAAGAAAATCCGTGCGAAAGACTTATGGCGCAAAATGTTATCAATGTTGTTTGAAACAGGTCATCCTTGGATCACATTCAAAGACGTATGTAACTTACGTTCACCACAACAACACGTAGGTGTAGTGCATTCATCTAACTTATGTACTGAAATCACTTTAAATACCAATAAAGATGAAATCGCAGTATGTAACTTAGGTTCGATCAACCTTGTACAACATGTTCAAGGTGGCGCATTAGACCGTGAAAAATTAGCGCGTACAGTTAAAACTGCTGTTCGTATGCTCGACAACGTGATTGACATCAACTACTACGCAGTTGAACAAGCACGTAATTCAAATATGAAACACCGCCCTGTCGGTATGGGTATCATGGGCTTCCAAGATGCTTTATATGAATTGGGTATGGGTTATGGTTCTGATGCAGCGGTAGATTTTGCTGATGAATCAATGGAAGTGATCAGCTACTACGCGATTCAAACATCAAGCGACCTTGCTGTTGAACGTGGTGTGTATTCAACATTCAAAGGTTCATTGTGGGATCAAGGTATCCTGCCAATCGACTCTTTAGATATCGTTGCAAAATCACGTCCAGAGCGTATGTTTGAAGTTGACCGTACTCAACGTTTGGACTGGGATACATTACGTACTAAAGTTCAAAAAGATGGTATGCGTAACTCAAATGTAATGGCGATTGCCCCTACAGCAACCATTTCAAATATTTGTGGCGTTTCACAGTCTATCGAACCGACCTTCCAAAACCTTTATGTAAAATCTAACCTTTCTGGTGAATTTACAGTGATCAACCCGTACTTGGTACGTGCGTTAAAAGATCGTGGTCTTTGGGACTCTGTGATGGTTAACGACTTGAAACACTTTGAGGGTTCAGTACAAAAAATTGCACGTATCCCTGAAGAGTTAAAAGCAATTTTTGCGACTGCATTTGAAGTAGATACACGTTGGATCGTAGATGCTGCATCACGTCGTCAAAAATGGATCGACCAAGCACAGTCATTGAACCTTTATATCGCTGGTGCAAATGGTAAGAAACTAGACATCACTTATAAGATGGCTTGGTTACGTGGTCTTAAAACAACTTATTACCTCCGTGCATTAGGTGCAACCTCTGCGGAAAAATCAACCATTAACACGGGTGCTTTAAACGCAGTAAAAGCAACAACTGTTGCTGCACCAGTGGCTGTGGTTACTCAAGAAACTAAACCTGAAGCGCCTGCTGAAGAAGATGGTTTCGCTCAAGCAGCACCAGTACCACAAGCATGTTCAATCGACAATCCAGATTGTGAGGCTTGTCAGTAAGTAATCCTTCCCAATCCTCAAGGGGAATAAAGTCCCCCTTTTAAAAAAGGGGGACTTAGGGGGATTCAAAAAATCTGAAATTATAAAAGGCGAAGAAATGTTCCATTTAAGTCATAACTATGAGTTAGGCGTAATCGTGCTGATCTTAGCCTTTTTAGTTTTTTACGTGCCTGCGGTCTATGCATTCTTTGCGATCCGTAAGCAGCAAAAGCGTAAGCAAAATAAGTAGTGTGGATATCTGTTCTTTCGAACAAGAACAAAACAACTATCGGCAAAACTTAATTTTGCTTGCACAGAATAAGCGTATAGTAGTGACATCTTCCATTGTGAGATGTCGAACATAGATATTAACAACGAAGAGAGAACAACGATGTCTATCCTAAGTTGGGACGATTTTGAAGATGATGAACAGAAACAAGCTGCACAAGCTCACCAGCCTGCGCCCGTCGAACAGAAAAAAACGACTGATTCGCAAGTGGTATCTGATACAAAGCAGTCATCGCAGAATGTGGCAACTACACAATCCGCTGGAACCTATACAGCAAGATCAACAAATCCAACCGATTCGTTGGCAAGAGCATCTCACGCCTTAGAAAAGTTAGATGTTGCACCTGGCTTAGAAGAGCTTGAAATGGGTGCGCAACGTGTACAAGTTGATGATAAAGCCATGATCAACTGTCGTGCTGACTTAAACCAACTTGTACCGTTCAAATACGAGTGGGCTTGGCAAAAGTATCTAGACGGGTGTGCAAACCACTGGATGCCGCAAGAAGTTAACATGAACCACGATATCGCACTTTGGAAGTCTGAAAATGGCTTAACTGAAGATGAGCGTACCATCGTGATGCGTTCATTAGGTTTCTTCTCTACTGCGGATTCTTTGGTTGCAAACAACTTGGTGTTGGCGATTTACCGTCACATTACCAACCCTGAATGCCGTCAATACATTTTGCGTCAAGCATTTGAAGAAGCGATTCATACGCATGCTTACCAATACTGTATCGAATCTTTAGGTATGGATGAAGGCGAAGTCTTCAACATGTACCGTGAAGTTCCATCAGTTGCTCGTAAAGCTGCTTGGGGCTTGAAATATACTCAGTCTTTATGTGATCCAACCTTCCAAACAGGTACACCTGAAAACGATCAAATCTTACTGCGTAACTTGATTGCATTCTATTGCGTACTTGAAGGGATCTTCTTCTACTGTGGTTTCAGCCAGATCTTGTCTATGGGTCGTCGTAACAAGATGAATGGTGTTGCTGAGCAATTCCAGTACATCTTACGTGATGAGTCTATGCACTTGAACTTTGGTATCGACATGATTAACCAAATCAAGATTGAAAATCCAAACTTGTGGACTGCTGAATTCCAAGAAGAAATCATTCAGATGATTCTTGAAGGTACTATGCTTGAAATCGAATATGCGCGTGACACAATGCCACGTGGTGTATTGGGTATGAACGCAGCGATGATGGAAGAGTATTTGAAATTCATCTGTAACCGTCGTTTAGCGCAGTTAGGTTTACCTGAGCAGTTTGCTGGTGTAAATAACCCATTCCAGTGGATGTCTGAAATGATGGACTTGCGTAAAGAGAAAAACTTCTTTGAAACGCGTGTAACTGATTATCAAACTGGTGGTGCGTTGAGCTGGTAAGAAGTGACATATAAGTTGTCATTAAAAAAATAGAGCCTAATGGCTCTATTTTTTATTCTTAAATTTTTAATTGCAGTTAGCTTGATACCTCGCTACAATTTTTTCTCCTAATAGTTTATGGAATGCATTGCAATTTGTTCCGAGGATCGGGATCAAAATCTAGACTTATATACTTGTTTTAGATAAATTTATTAAAATTAAACCATCAAAATACACTTTCTTAAAAAAATCTACTATTACAATAACTTGCATAAAAAATAACTCTATCATTCTAAGGATTAAGCATTGAAATCAACTTAATAACTTCTACTTTAAAGTCATTTACATCATAAATGTCTATGTTAGGTAATCTAAGAAGTAGTGCTTTTAATGCATATTCACTACTTACCCCCAACACATACTCTTCTAGCTTATAAACACTATAATTCAACTCAGAAGCAGTTGAAGGCAATTGATCAATCAAGTCTTCAACACTTTCAGCAATGCAAAAATCCTCTTCGCCTGATGAACTTCTAATTTTTCCGCCTGTAACATGGGTATGGTAGTACAAAGTATTATTTTGTATTTCATCATCATTTATGGTGGGATTTATGAATAAGAAAGAATCAATGTCTTCATGCCTCCTATCATGTATGCATTGAAGCCACTTAAAGCATTATTATTATCAAGAATATAGTAAAAAACATCTTTTAACTTCATCACATTTCCTTATCTGAGAACCTTAAATTATATGAATTTATAAATATTAATTTTTGATATCTATAGATCCTAATGTGTTGTAATTTAAAATTAAAATCTTAAAGGAGTAATTATGGGGTAGATTGTAAAACTACTAGAATCCGTAAATAATTTTTATTGGTGATGAATGAGAAATAATCACTACTCACTCTAGAGAAAAAGCACTTTCTGATGAGCTATTTGATGGATATGAAGAAGCCAAGGACGCTGCAAAAAGTTAGTCTGGGCAAATGGTACTTGGTGTCGATTACGTCATTGATCAGTCTAAAGATCATGGAGTAGCAATGAAAGAGGAAGAATCATGATATTGTTATACCTTTAAAGATCTCTTAGATTATCATTCTTATATAAAATTTTCGATAATAGTTAAACTTCAAATTTTGGGGTTAAATATTCTAAATATGATCCTAAAATAATTTCATCATTGAGTTATCACTTTTTATTTCCAATCTCTCTGACATTTATATATAATTCAAAAAAAATTTACTGTGCAAAAAAAATGAATGCAATTAGAGACTTAATGAACGATATCAACATTAATAAAAATAGAATTTTATGGTCACTATTTATAGCATTCGTTCTAATATTTTTTTTACATATTGGTGGAATTTTACAAGTTATATTTTTAAATATTTTTAATACTGATGTCTCTAATCTTTATGACTTATTCATGCCCAACCAGGTATTTGAGAAAATTAAATTTATTGATTTTATATTCAACTTATCAATTATTGAATTTATTACAATGTTTTCAATAAATTATATTATTACTTATAAGTTTTTAAAATTCCAATCTGGCATTAGATTCTATTTAAACCTTTCTTTCGTTATTGCCATCTGCTTTATTCTCATGGATTTAACAATATTATTACATGAAAGAAATTTTAAAGAATTTGATTATTTTGCTAACTTTTTAAGCAATATTATAGGAGGTTTTTTCCTAGCATTAATAATGACAATTTTCCTTTGGATTTCCAATAAAATTATAAACCCAAGCATAAAATACAGTTTATTATATAAAAATTTATTTTTCTTTACTTTATGTTTCATTTCAATACTTATCATATATTTTATTTTTACTAATGTTTTTCAAAGCTCATCAACTAAAATAAAAGCAGAAATAAAAACCGACCTCGCCATTAACTACATCAATGCAGACAGTAGTGAAAATAGTGAAAATAATTTCGGTCTTAATAAAGGTAAAAAAATATACCTAAAAAATTTAGAATACATAGGAATGAATGATTTAGATATAAATTACAAATATAACGGAAATAATGATTTAGAAATATTTTTTTTTGATGGTTGTGCAGGAAAAAAATCTAAAGAATTTATTAATCTAAAAACATTTAAAATAAAAATCCCTAATAATAATTCCTACAATATAATGATAAAAGAAGGTTATACTCATTTTAAAAATGGCTTTAACGATACCATATCAGCAGTTACATTTGATAAATTAACACAAAAAAAACAACTACAAGTAGCAAATGAGAAGAAAGATAAGTTTTATATTTCATATTTTTTAGCAGATGAAAATGAAATGAAAATTTTATCAGATAAAAATTTAGATTTTTATCGTTTTGATATAGCTTTGTTAGGAAAAAATGGAATATCAGATAGAGAAATTTTATTAAAAAATATCAATAAAAAAGTAACTATAAAGCCAAATAAAAAAATAAATATTAATGACCCTTTGATATGTAAACCAGCATCTATAAAAGATGATGAGATATTTTTGGATAGTCCTACAGCAACTATAATAATCAAAACTTCTAAAAATATAACGTTTACAGAAATAGGAAAAGAATCCGAGCTATCACTATCGGAATTGACTGGTTGGATTAATGGATCTAATTTGAATACCGACGAACTTTCTGCATATATAGATAACGGAAAAGTTAAAAATATTTCTCTCGTAGGAAATTTTATAAGTTTATTTATAGAAAATGAAAAAGTGGAGTTAAACAATATAAATAATCTTTCTCTTACAAATGGCTCTATTGATCTATCTATGAACAATGGGATACTAAAGATCAATGCTGATGTTGATGTTGCATATTTTGATGGGGATCGAGTATCTAAAACCAGATGGGAAAAAATATCTATATATGTAAAAGGGATTATAGCTTTTCTAGGAACTGGAGTAATTTATCTGTTACGTAGATTTTACACTATTATTAAAAACGATGAAGATGTTTTAAATCTATAAATACGAACCACTAAAATTCACATATTTTTTATCTTTATAAAAAAGTTCGATGATACATCGGACTTTCTTATAAAGTGCTTCTCATAAAAATATACATGAAATATAACAAAATCAAACAAGAAATTATTTATCAATAGGCTATAAAATTAAATCAAATAATAGCATTATCATACTGATTAAAAAATTATAGTTAAACGATAACTAAAACTTATGTAAGTATTAGTACTAAAGGTTAATAAGTAGAAAGAGCATTAGATGGTTTAAAAAGTTTCTATACCACTCAAAATTGAGGTTAAAGAGCATATATAGAATGAACCAACTACGAAGGAAGATAGATAGATCTGCTTTATCTTAAAATGGATATATCACTAGTTGAGAAGCGTAGACTATTACAAACTTTTTTATTAAAAAAACTGATATAGTACTTTTCCATATGAGCCTTACTATTTAAAAACACCTATTAACCATAAATAACGATATATCTCCCCCCCAAACAACACTACCCCAACCCATCCAAAAAACACCCCACTAACCTTTCTCGATCATCCACACTATTTTCACCCTGAAGCTGAACCATTGCCCCATCAATCACAAACAAAAACATATGTGCATCTTGTTTTGAGGCATTCACATTGCTGGTTAAAAGCAATTTATAAATTTCATCAATTAACCAGCTTCGGTATTCAACCACGATTTGATAAGCATTGGGATAGCGTTTTTCAATTTCAAAAATAGCCTTAAATAATAAATGGTACAGCCCTTCAACATCGGCATGTAAAAAGAAAATTCGCTTAAGTTTTTCAAAAACAGTAAGGTCTTTCCGCCTATAAATTAGCACAAACACTTCTTCTTTCAGTGTGGCTTTTTGAAAGGTTAAACTCCTCTCAATCAAACTTTCTTTAGAATGAAAGTATTTATAAAACGTTGCTTTGGTAGTTTTAGCAGATTCAACAATACTGTTTATCCCGACATGATGAAAACCGTATGTATTAAAGAGTTTTCGGGAGGACTCGAGCACCCTTAAAGCTAGAAATGAAATATATAAATTTGACATATATTTTCCATATAAATCATTTTTTTAATTAAATAAGATAAAGTCACTCTCGATCTTGTTATAAGCAAAAAAGCATGCAACGGCTTCAAAAGGTAACCAGAATGAATCTCAAGTTTTATTGTTGATATTTTGAGGTATAACCAGCCAATGCCAAAAAACCCAAAGGCTGTTCAACCGTACTAAACACTAATCTGATGGGGTATGAATAAAATACATGGCCAACTCCTGAACAATTCAAAATTCTGCCAATGTATAAAAATTATGGTGGCAGAACGAAAGAGGGTTAGCAGACTGAACCTAAGAATCACTACACCCGAAGGTGTCCCCCTCCCGTCCAACCGCAACAAAAGGGGGACGAACGAGTCTACATCAAAAAAACAAGTTTTTTCAATGCACTTAGGCAGCGGTCTGCTAAAACCGACTGGCAATGTAGGCCAGCCAGCAAAGAATAATCGGAGATTTTTAGGGTGTCAATGTCATATTTTGTGCAAAAAATTAAAATTATTATTATTTTTCAAGTAATTAAATAATTGATTATGATTGCTTTAAACAAGCCTATTCGGTCAATTCAACAGATCAACACGCCTTATTATTTTTTAGCTCTGGCATAAGGGGTAAACGCAAAAGCAAACTGGCTTTAAGCAACCTCGGTCTGCCCAACATGATGATAAGAACGATTAAAATAAACTAAGCTTTGATCATGTTCACTTTGTTGAATCGCCACGATACGACAAATAAAAATCGTATGTGTTCCAACTTCCTGAATTTGCTCAATCTCACAATCAAAATTCACCAAAGCATCATCTAAAACCGGTGCGCCAGTTTCTAATTCTGTCCAAACGCCATGTTTAAATCGTTCTTCTGGGCTTAATTTAGACGAAAACGCTTTAGAAATATGCTGATGATGTGCACTTAAAACATTTACAGTTAAAATTTTATTTTCAACAAAATGCACATGCGAACTCGCCGCTTTATTCATACAGACCAATAAAGTCGGAGGCGAATCCGTCACACTACATACGGCAGACGCAGTAAATCCATAACGACCAGACAAACCTGTCGTGGTAATGACACTGACTGCACTGGTCAACAAAGACATTGCATTTCTAAAGTCTGTTGCTTCAATCATTTCATTGTTCCTAAATTGAACCGTACTTTTTTAGATTTAGCATTACCCTGCTATTCCGTCATGTAGGCACTGCATCTGGATGAGTTTCTCAGTAGAACTGACGTTCTCTAAATTGTGATCAGGGTTTCCAGTTGGGTCTTGGATATCCATTCACCCAAACAGGTCACCCTTTTTACACCACAATATCGTTGAATACTAGCGGCTAAGTTCTTGACGAACGATTTCTGCGCCAACACTTAAAGCATTAAGTTTGCCTCTTGCAACTTCACGAGATAAAGGAGCCATACCACAGTTAGTCGATGGATAAAGCTTATCCGCATCGACAAACTGAAGTGCTTTTCGTAATGTGTTGGCAACTTCTTCTGCTGTCTCAATGGTATTGGTTGCCACATCAATAGCACCAACCATTACTTTCTTACCACGGATCAATTCGATCAGATCCATTGGCACACGAGAGTTTTGGCATTCTAAAGACACGATATCAATTTTAGATTGTTGAAGTTTAGGGAATGCTTCTTCATATTGACGCCATTCTGAACCTAAAGTCTTTTTCCAATCTGTATTGGCTTTGATACCATAGCCATAGCAAATATGCACCGCAGTTTCACATTTAAGCCCTTCAAGCGCTCTTTCTAAAGTCGCAACACCCCAGTCGTTGACTTCATCAAAAAACACATTAAATGCAGGTTCATCAAATTGGATAATATCCACACCCGCAGCTTCTAACTCTTTGGCTTCTTCATTGAGGATTTTGGCAAATTCCCAAGCAAGTTTTTCACGACTTTTATAATGCGCATCATACAACGTATCAATCATGGTCATTGGACCAGGCAACGCCCATTTAATCGGTTGATTGGTTTGTTGACGTAAAAACTTGGCATCATCAACAAAAACAGGCTTTTGACGAGATACCGCACCGACAACAGTTGGTACGCTTGCATCATAGCGATTACGAATGCGTACAGTCTCGCGCTTCTCAAAGTCCACACCATTCAGATGTTCAATAAACGTGGTGACAAAGTGTTGGCGCGTTTGTTCACCATCACTGACAATATCGATCCCAGCGTGTTGTTGCTCTTGCAATGACAAGCGTAAAGCATCTTGTTTGCCTTCAATTAATTGCTCATCTTGTAATTTCCAAGGTGACCAAAGTTTTTCAGGCTCAGCAAGCCAAGAAGGTTTTGGTAAGCTGCCAGCAGTTGAAGTTGGTAATAATATTTTCATAATCAATAATCTTGTCTATCTAGGTAAATTAAGCAACGTAATTTGCAGACCACTGCTCAAGGATATGTTTGTATGGCTTGATGAACTGCTCTTCAGTAAATTTCCCTTGCTTAATCGCCAACTGGCCACGCTCTTCTCGGTCATACACAATACGAGTTAGTGAATAATCCTGATGCTTTAAACTTGGTTGGTAAGATTTACCTGCCACAGAATTTGCGTTGTAAATCTCAGGTCGGTAAATCTTCTGGAAAGTTTCCATGGTGCTGATAGTACCGATCAACTCAAGGTTAGTGTAATCACTCAACAAATCACCACGGAAGTAAAATGCCAAAGGCGCAACACTATTAGGCGGCATAAAATAACGAACCTGCAAACCCATTTTTCCGAAGTATTCATCTGTTAACGAATATTCATCTTGTAGATATTCAACACCCAATACTGGATGCACATTTGCAGTACGGTGATACACCTTGCTACTTGAAACACTAAGACAAATCACAGGTGATTTTTTAAAGTTTTCTTTATACGCATTTGAATTTACAAATGCGTTGAAAATCTTCCCATGAAGCTCGCCATAGTTTTCTGGCAGGCTAAATTGATCTTTATTTTTATTATGTTCTAACAGCAATACACTAAAATCATAATCACGCACATAAGAAGAAAAATTGTTGCCCACAATACCTTCAATACGTTGATTATTTTTGTGATCAACAATATTGGTTTTCAATATTTCAATCGTAGGGAAAGTCTCACCGTTGCCTTCGATATCAATATCAACTGAAATGATTTCTAACTCAACAGAATAACGATCTGCTTCTGGATTATCCCAATGCGCTAAGGCATTAAAACGATTGTCAATCATCGTTAGGGTATTGCGCAGATTGTCATGGCGACTCTCACCTCTTGCTAAATTGGCAAAGTTGGTTGTGATACGCGTATTATTAGAGGGATGATAGTTTTCGTCGAAACTAATGCTCTTAATCGTAAATGTAAAATCTTTACTCATGATGATCTGATACCCTATTTTCTGAAATAAACCTGAATTTTTTTCATGCTCTTTCTGAACCATCCAATTTATCTTTGGATCTATCCAGTCAATAGTATTTTCCGTATTTTCTGATTTGTACTTAGTCGTTCATTTCAGAATCAACGATAATTTTGTCTATCGTGAAGCGCTTGGTGTAATTTATACCGCAATCCGCACATGAATAAAAATGATATAATTTCACAAAAAAGTGAACCAAATTCATGTTTAAGAGTGAGTAACATGAATAAATGGATTGTGAGGCTTGGATGTTTGATCAAAACTCAATAGATGAGTAATCAAAAATGCTGTTAAAAGTGTATATAAACAAACTGATCTGATTGCCAATGTGTTGGGCTTTATTGTGTTGGTTGCTATTGGGCTTTTTACTTGGCTTAGGAAATTGAGAAGAAATGAAGATCGAAAGTATTTATTTAGATTGATCAGTTAAGTTTTTCTATTGTTGGACTGTTGGGTAACTGCCGTTGGCAAAAAATCATCATCTAATAATGACTTATACTCATCATTTAATAGCCTCTTTATAAATATTAAATTTCTTAAAAGCAGCCAGCTCGATAAATATCAATTAAAATTATATGGTTATGGTAAATATTTTTTGATGATGAATCTCAAACGTAATTATGACTAAACTCCTAAAAAATATCAGATAATTTAATATATCCTTCTGTTGTCTTAGTTTTTCCATAATATTCAACATGAAGGTATAATGAGTCACTATTTTTAATAATATTCTTTATTGTTACTTTATCATTTTTTACAATATAAGCCTTTGTTTTTATATAATTTTTATCAAGAAAAAACACTTTAGGTAAATTTATTTTTATATTTTTTACTGTTTGATTTGAATTGTCTTTTAGAGAGTAAATAGTTGATTTATTATAATAAATAACACTTAGGTTAAGATTATCACTTAATGTTTTTAGTTCTTCTTGCAAAGAATATCTATCATTTTTAAACTTGTATATACGTGTGTAACTTATAGAGCCATCTTTAAACCTTTCAATAATTTGTTTTTTATCATTTATAACTTCTGGATCATATAATGGACTCAAATAAAACTTATGAGCTTTATTATTTGATATATCGAATATTTGATACTTTCCACTAGGATTGCAATCATCTGTATAGTTTACAAACAAATATTTCCTTTTATCATTCGTTAAACTCTCCACAGAAAAAGCATCTTTATCAAAACAATAATTAGCATCATCAAATAGGAAAATTTTCAGGGAACCCTGTTTAAAATAAACTTTATGATTATCCTTTACTAGGCTATCACTATCAGCAAAAGTTAGTGGTGGACATAAAAGAGTTACTGTTAAAAAGATTTTTTTACTTAAACCCATTTCTTTTCTCAACTTCTCTTAATATTTTCAAAAATAAACTTTTCCGCTCAGCTAAACCTACTGTACCACCATTAATCCTTCTGCTTACTTTATCTACAACTTGTAAATGATGAGAATTGGTATAAGTCCCATTTAAGTCACTATATCCTTTCCGAACCAAATTATCCGCATTTTTAAATTCATTAAAAGCCCATACAGCACTTTCAACAGCATGAAAAAGATCGTTACAAAGTAAATCCGGATTTGTTACCACATCAAGTCCTGAATAGTTTTTATATAAAATATATGCACTTTTCCACGTTAATTGAATTAAACCTCGCCCTCTATATTTTGGTCCATCACCCGGCGTAGTATTACCTTCTTTTATTATTTGTTTACGCCTTCTACACGCTCTACTTTTTGGAATATCACATACAGATGGAGGAAAAGTTGAAATGTCGTAATCTCTCCCACTCGCATACTCGATTAATGTATAAAAATGATCACATTCATGGTAGATCTGAGCAAGAAAATGACAAAGCATAAGCTTGTCTGTCATTTTATATTTTAGTAATCCCTTATTTAAGGCGAGTACAAATTGTTCAGGAGTTGTATTCTGTGTCGGTTTACCGTTCATTCCTTCTTTCCAAAATAACTTTCGAGAACCATATACCTCCTTAAAAAAGCTTAAAGAAATTATTTCTCCTGAAATACTATCCTCTATACGTCTAGGAATATTAGGATCATTTGTTGCTGTTCTTCCATTCAAAATATCTACACTTAATTGTAAATCAATAAATTCCTCTTTAACTCTTCTGACCATAAAGCTAACAGAACCTAAAGGAGTTCCATCTGGTTTTAAAATGATTAATTTAATTTTTTGACCAACCCAGTTAATTAACTTTAATTGTCCATTTTTAACTTTAAGATTCTTTTTTTGATTATTGTTAAAAATCATCTCAACATCGACATCATTAACTGCATAACGCTGTCCTGATTTATCTAATACTTTTATTAATGTAACACCTTTAAAGCGATCATATGGTTCATTTAGTTTGAGTAATATTGGTTGCTTTATCCCATTTCCTGAGTTCCCAGAAAACTTAAGCTGAAATTGATCAGTTGATGTAAGTACTAAAACTTCAATATCTCGATTCGCAGATGATAGAACTTCTACTATTCCTTGGCTATTTGTATATTTATCTGGAGAGTTTCCTTTTCCTTTTGGTCTAGATTGAATCGGAAAATTAACCATAACTTTTCCATTACTATCAACAACTTTAAATAAAGTACTAACTATTCCTTTGTTCGTAGAAGACCTATTGCTTTGTTTATATTCGTCAATCGTCTTTGGCAATTGAATTCTAATAGGATTATCTTCAGATGATATTACAGAAGAATTGATTGTTTTAAAAACAGTATAACTTTGCTGATTAGGTGGTTGAACAAGAATTTCAATCGTTCTATTTGGTGAAGCTTGAAATACAAACAAGCCATGCGAATTCGTTTTCTGAAGATTCTCTTTAGATGACCCCTTATATTTAGATTTGACACTTAAATTGACTACATATTTCCCAGAACTATCAAAGAATTTTACTGTAATTGTTTTTAATTCAGACATTACTAAAAATCCTCTTCAGAATAAACATCATCACCGTTCGATAATGCTTCATCTAATAATTCATCTATATTTTCTCCATCTAATCGTTTTTGCACTAAAGAAACATATGATGAATCAAACCCTAATGCAATAAAATCAGTTTCTTCAGGTGTATAAAAGTGTAAAGAACTCATATTATTTTTATCATTCAATTTATCAATTTTAGATTTTATTAAATAATTATTATGTTTATTTAGAACAAAAATTTCCTTGACATTACCAATATTGTCACTCCAGTTATAATCAATTTTATTACTGTAAAGTGTTCTAGGTGTTGGTAAACTTACTTTAAAATTAGGTACATGTACTCCTCCTTCAAACTTCTGCTGCCCCGACTTCACCTCAAACAATCCTGATGTTGTCGCAAACACACCTGAACCATTGATCCTTACCTCAGAAGTGTCCCCAACCAGTCGAATCTCTTTAGGGCTTATGATATAAACTGCATCTTCAGTTGAAATAATTTGGATGTCTTTACGTGCAATGACATCAGCACCATCACCCTGAGCTTGAATTTCAACTTTACCTTTTCCTGCAAATAACCTTGCGCCTTCTTGTGCTGCAAACAAACTGATCTTGTTTTGTGCATGCGCTAAGAAGCTCTTTTGAGTGCTTAGATTAATACTGTCGCCTGCGCTATGACTAATTTGCCCATCTGCTGAAAGATGAATATCTTCATTACTGGTAAGCGCAATTGAGTTTGGTGAAGCCAATATCATTAACGCCTGTTTAAACGCCTCGGCTTGGTTCTTAGCTTCATCTGAGTCATCTTTTTCCAAAGCAGAAATAAACGATTTCAAATGATCTAAGTTTTCTAAAGGATCAGTCTGTTGATTCTTGGCAACTTCACTCAATGCTTTAGAGTTATTCAGACTACTTTCTAATTGATTTTTGCCTGCTGTCACACCAAGGTGATTGCCCGAAGCAGAATCCTGAGCATAAGTACTCAGTAGTAAACCTTGTCCTGCTCTTACTGCACCCCACTGGTCAGTTCTCAGCTCAAAGCCTTCACCTCGTCCTTCGCTGGTGTCTGTCTCTTTGGGATGACTTAAATTACCGAGGTTGAGTTGACTCATCCCATGACTGCTCTGTAACTGACTGCTGAGTTGACCTGTGGTATCGTCAAATCTGAGTTGATTATAGCCACTGCCTTTATACTCTCGACTTTTTATTCCTGCTAGTTTTTTGGTATCAGGCAGTTTACCTTTGTCATCAAACTTGCTTGGATGACGATGCGCTTCATGAATGCGCCCAACCACAAAGGGACGGTCGATATTGCCATCAAAGAAATCAATCACAACAATCTCACCGATTCTCGGTAAGAATCGCGCCCCATAGCCTTCGCCTGCCCATGGGGTCAGGACATCGACCCAAGCTGAATCTGTATCGTTATCATTGGAACCCGCACCGCCATCATGGGTATTGTCTTCATTACGGCTAAACAGGAAGCGAACTTTGATACGCCCCCATTCATCGACATGAATTTCTTCTCCACTTGGCCCTACTACTTTGGCCCGTTGTGGTGATGCAATCGGTCGGTGTTGTAATGGGTTATAGGCTGGAACCGTGCTGATGTTACGACGTTGAATGGTTAAATTGCTAGCTTGACGTTCATCACTCGTGTTGCTGGTGATTTGACTTGTTTGCCAATTGCTTTGTTGGACTAAAGCGGTGACTTGATCGGTGAGATCTTTAGGTAAGTTATTTTGGTTATAAAAGCTTTTAGCCGTGATTAAAAATTCTTTGTCTGCACCTGAGTGTTGATCTATCTCAGGATGTTCATTTAGTTCAAACCAATAACCAACATGTGCATCGCGCACAGTTGATGTTGCTGTAAATTGTTTGGCTTGTGAATCGTAGTAGTTGCTGAGGTTTTGGTTAAACTTTTCAATCTGACTATTGCCCGATGGCGTGGCACCATCTTCGCCATTAAGGTCTTGAATCCATGCAGGACTAAAGTGCCAGGCTTGTTCTAAAGCTAAACTGGCATTGTCATAATTTTCACTATGGCTGTGTTTACTTTGGACACTGCCAGCGCCTTCATCAATATCCAATACATCAGCTTGCCAACGTTGGATATACACTGAAGTCGGTTGAATGGAACGCTGACCAATAAAATTGGTGATTGAATCAGTTTTTTCTACGGCGCTGCTTCTATGGAAGCGAATATTGCGGCGTTCTAAGGCACTAAATTGTGAATTGTCATCGATTAAACGAAGCTTTTGTGCTTGGATTTGTTCTGTTGAACTCGACACTTTAAGTTGTGCTTCATCGATCAACCAGTTAATCCCTTCACTTCTCATCAAACGGGTCAGGAAGTCAAAATCACTTTCAGATGCTTGCATAATGAATGGGCGCACATCATAGTCTTTGCTCAGTCCATTCTTATCTAATGTCAGACTTGAAGCAAACAGTGGGCTGCGTTGTACCCATTCTTGGAACACGGTCTGGATCACATCCACAACCGACTTATTCATAAATACTCTAGAGTTTCTACGGTGTTTCCAAAGTGCTGTTGGGTCTTCTACAGTCAAACGATAGATGGTAAGAGAACCATCAGATGCGCCAATATCGGCTTGGGTCACAATTCCTGAAATACGGGTTAATTCAGATTTATCTGTGACAATATCAATTGCAGCTTGCGTTCCAATAAAGCTTTTTAAAGGAATGCTTGCTGACGTTGCAAGACAGATGAGCTGAAGTCGAACACCCTCATTGATTTGATGTGTTCCATCAATACGTTGTAGGAATACTTGTTGGCTCAATGCCGAATTAGAAAATTGTACGTGGATCGCACGTTTTTGTGCTGATAAGCCAAGCTGCTCCAAAGCAGAGTAAATATTGTTAGACATATTTTTTATAAATAATCTTAATAATTAATATATATCTTTAAATATATAATTATAAAAATCAACTTAATAACATTATTCTATTAATTTTTACTTAATAATTTTTAAAATTCCGTTCAATTTTTTATTAGCTACTTACTTCAATATTTATTGATATTCATATTTGAACTGCTTTGAAATCAATTGTACTCATACAGAATATTTCCTTTACTCAATTCATTTTAAATACAGTTTTATTAATTGAAAATTATATTTCTATCTCAGCCTTTATAGACAGTCCTAAGTAACAAAGCTCCTTAGTATTCAAACCCACCCAACATATAAAGTTGATCCACTTCACATTATGCTATTAAAATATGGATAAATTTTCTATTAAAAGCATATAAAAATTTACATTAAAAATTATAAACTTAGCTTAGTTTAATCATCATAAAACAAAATATTCCCTATTTATTTTCAGGTTTTTTTATGGTTTTTATAATTAAACAATGTATTCCTCTTAACTTTTCCATTAAAATAAGCCAAATATCTTTTTGTAATTCGTCACCACCCTCTCCTATGTGCCTATTGAGTGGTAACACGAATAAAACATGCCTTTGAAAATTCGCGTGGCTAATAAACTGTAATGACTCAAGCAACTCAGCATCCTATGGAATCCATTTCCAACATCCGTGTATTGGATGAATGGCAAGAAGAAATTCCAGAGGATTTATATATTCCTCCTGCTGCATTCGAAATTCTGCTTGAACATTTCGAAGGACCACTCGACTTTTTAATTTATCTGATTCAAAAAAATGGTTTCGATCTTTTACAGTTAGATATTGCTCCGATTGCAACACAATATTTGTCTTATATGGACAGTATGAAATCGTTAAATATCGAGCTAACCGCAGACTATATGGTGATGGCAGCATTATTGGCAGATTTAAAATCTCGCTTGTTATTGCCAAAACCAAAAACTATTCATATTGAAAAAGATCCAAAACAGGAACTAATCGATCGCTTAGAAACCTATTTACGGATTAAAAAAGCAGCTGAACGTTTAGGCCAGATGCCAGTTTTAGACCGAGACACTTTTGCGACACATATTGCGATTGGTCATATTCCAAAAGTGTATGAAGGTTATGACGTTGAGATGCTAAAAGATGCCTTATATTGCATTTTTAACCGTCCTGAACCCGTAACCCATAAGATTGAACAAGAACCTGTACTTCTTGAAGAACGCATTGCTTATATCGAATATATGATTGAATCTGGAGAAGTTCTCAGTTTCCAAGAATTACTCAAGCCAAACCAAGGTCGAATGGGCATGGTGGTTACATTTATGGCAATCTTGGAGCTGACTCGTCAGCAAAAAGTCCAAATTATTTCTTCTGGTGTTGAAGCCCCGCTTGCAATTCAAGGAGCAACGGCATGACCATTGATCAAAATAATGCCTTTAATGTTGATGAATTACATCACGAAGTTCTGATGCAACTTGAAGCGATTATCTTTGCAAGTGATGCCCCTGTATCGCTTGCTCGCTTAAGAGAAGCATTTCAAAATCAGTATTCTAAACAACAGTTGCAACAGTATTTACAGCAATTGTCTGTGTTACAACATGGTCGTTCAATCGAACTTGTCGAAACAGCTCAAGGTTATCGTTTTCAAGTGCGGGCAAAATACCGCAACGTGATTGCGCAAGTTTGGCCAGATCGACCGACTCGATTATCGCCATCACTGTTAGAAACTGTTGCAGTGATCGCTTATCATCAGCCAGTAACCCGTGCTGATATTGAGCAAATACGAGGGGTTACAAATAATAGTCAAATACTCAGGACTTTGTTTGATTGGAACTGGATTAAAGAATCTGGTTACCGAGAACTCCCAGGTAGACCCGCGTTGTTAGTGACAACGCCACAATTTTTAAATGCTTTTGGTCTAGTGTCTTTAGATCAATTGCCTCCCCTACAGGATGCCAAGGAAGCTTTTATGATTTTGGATGCGCAAGCTGCCAAGTCTTAAATAGGTGCACTGTTGATGATTATTTCTAAGGTTATGCTGTCATGAGTGAAAAATTGCAAAAGGTACTCGCACGAGTGGGTTTGGGCTCTCGCCGTTATATGGAAGAGGTCATTGCCGCTGGTCGTGTAAGTGTCAATGGGCAGGTTGCTCAAGTGGGCGAACGTATTGAACCAGGTGATGAGCTTCGCATCGATGGTCGTAAAGTTCAGTTCCAAATTGAAGACGAAATTCGTCGTCGTGTATTGATTTACTACAAACCTGAAGGTGAAATCTGTTCTCGTAATGACCCAGAATCTCGCCCGACTGTGTTTGATAACTTACCCCCGATTTCCAATGACCGTTGGGTGATGGTAGGTCGTCTAGATATCAACTCAACAGGTTTATTACTTTTTACAAATGATGGTGAACTTGCCAATCGTTTAATGCATCCCTCAAATGAAATCGAACGTGAATATGCAGTTCGAGTCATGGGTGAAGTAACGCCTCAAATCAAAAACAACATGACAAATGGCGTTGTTTTAGATGATGGTCCAGCAAAATTTGAATCTTTCTCTGAAATTGGTGGTGAAGGAATCAATCGCTGGTACCAAGTCGTTGTAAAAGAAGGTCGTAACCGTGAGGTTCGCCGTATTTTTGAATCACAAGGTCTAAAAGTAAGTCGCTTGCTCCGTACTCGTTACGGCACTGTGATTTTGCCTCGTGAACTTCGTACAGGTCGTTGGATGGAACTTGATAAAACTGATATCGATAATTTAACCAAAGCTGTTGAACTTAAACCACGTCAAGGTACAGGTTTATTTGGTATGGCAAAACGTCGTACCGAACGTATGCAAGACAAACCTATGGCTGCGCGTCGCGGTGGATTCCTGCGTCAACAACGTCGTGATAGCGAAGGTGAAGAAGCTCACAACCATCAAAATGATCGTCGTGATTCTCAGCCAAGTGCAAACCAATATGGTCAAAACCGTACTGAAAACCGTACTGACAATCGCAATGAACGCTCAGACAACCGCTTTAATAAAGCACGTTCTGGTGGCAACAGCTACAACAATGACCGTGCGGACAACCGTGGTAATAGTTTTAATAGCAACCGTTCTGAAAACCGTTATGGCAATCAACAAAACCGTAACCGTTCAGAAGGTCGCTATAATCCAAACGAACGTTTAGATCGTTCAGATCGCCAAGAACGTAGCGAACAACCTGAAAAGAAAAAACCGTTTGTTGTGACAAAAGGTTTTAAAAAATTCTAAGTCTTTAACACTTATTTATTGACCCTAAAAAGCCACTCAATCGAGTGGCTTTTTACACAGTAAAAATCTAAATCACCTGTCTGGTTCCTTGCGGAATTGAACTCAATAAGCGTTTGGTATAGTCATGCTGTGGTGACTGATACAACTCATCCGAATTGGCGATTTCAACGATATCACCGTGGTTCATCACCATAATTTGATCCGAAATATATTTCACCACAGACAAATCATGTGAGATAAAAATATAACTTAAGCCAAATTCATCTTGCAGATCTTGAAGTAAGTTCAGGACTTGTGCTTGAACCGATACATCAAGTGCCGAGACGGATTCATCACAGATTAAAATTTCAGGTTTTAAAGTTAAACAGCGTGCTATTGCAATACGTTGACGTTGTCCCCCAGAAAACTCATGCGGATAACGATCAAAGGCTTGCGCAGGTAAGCTTACTCTTTCCAGTAATTCCAAAGCCATCTTTTTACGTTCAGTATCATTTGCACCAATTTTATGAACTTGCATCGGCTCCATCAAAATTTGCCCCACGGTAAAACGCGGATTAAGTGAGGCATAAGGATTCTGAAAGATAATTTGAATCTTACGTTGATACTGAGCAAACTCTTTTTCAGACATTGCCAAAATATCTTTACCTTGAAACAAAGCTTGGCCACCAGAAGCTTGTTGCAAGCGCATCAACAATAAACCAATGGTGGTTTTACCAGAGCCTGACTCCCCAACGAGCCCTAAAGTTTTACCTTTCGCCAGTTGGAAAGATGCCCCTTTGACTGCCTGAAATTCATCTTTGCCAAATAGCCCTTTACGACTAAAAAATGATTTTTTTAAATCACGTACATCTAAAATAATTTCTTCACCGCCAACAAGACCTCGCTTACGCTCCGCAAAATCCACCTCAGGCAAACTCACCGCCTCAGTCTCAGGTACATCTTGAACTTGCATAAAATCACTAATGACTGGTAAGCGATATGGACGATGCGAAAGTTGCGGACGGCATAATAATAATGCTTTGGTATAGGCATCTTGTGGCTGTTCTAAAACAGCCTTTGCTAAACCTTGTTCACGAATTTCACCATGACGCATCACAATCACTTCATCAGCAATTTCACTCACCAATGCCAAGTCATGGGTAATAAACAACATCGACATTTGACGGCGCTTACGTAAAGCCTCCAATAAATCCAATATTTGTTTTTGGATGGTGACATCTAATGCTGTGGTCGGTTCATCAGCAATCAGTAATTTAGGTTCACAGGCGATTGCCATGGCAATCATGACCCGTTGCTGTTGACCGCCAGACAGTTGACTGGGATAAGCATCAATCTTGCTTTCAGGGGATGGAATTCCAACTTCAGTGAGTAACTCCAAAGTGCGTTGTCGGGCTTGTTTACGCCCCATGTTTAAATGAATACGCATAATTTCAGCAATTTGATCACCCACCGTAAAAACAGGATTAAGTGATGACATCGGTTCCTGAAAAATCATGGCAATGTCTTTACCACATATTGCACGCATTTGTTTGCTGTTTAAACTGAGTAAATCTTTGCCTTCAAAAAGAATTTTACTGTTTTCAGCAATACGAGATTGGCCTTTAGGTAATAAACCCATGGTTGCTAGGGAAGTTACAGATTTGCCACTGCCAGATTCGCCAACCAAGGCCACGGTGGTATTGGTAGGAATCTGAAATGAAATGCCTTTTACAGTTTCAATAAATTGCTTATTTTCACCCTTAAAACTCACACTCAGATTTTCAACACTGAGTAGCACAGGAGGTGTCGCTTGTTGTTCTGACATCTTTATGCTCCTTATTTTAGTTTAGGGTCTAATGCATCACGCAATGCATCTGTAAACATTGAAAATGCGGTCACAAGCACGGCCATCGCTACTGAAGCTGCCACCAATTGCCACCATTTGCCTAAAATTAGCTCACTTTGTGCTTCATTCAACATACTACCCCATGACACCACTCCCACAGGTACACCAAAGCCCAAGAAGCTTAGAATTACTTCAGACTTAATAAATGCAACCACCAAGATCGACATCTGAACCAAAGCAATATGACTTACATTTGGGAAAATATGCACGAACATCCTTCGGGTATTACTGACACCAATTGCTTTGGCTGCCAGTACATACTCGCGTGAATTATGTTTCATATATTCGGCACGAATTAAACGAAATACCCCCGTCCAACCCGTTAATCCAAGAATTAAAACAATGGAAAGAATACCCTTTTGTTGCAGTACAGCAGCAATCGCCAACACCAACAATAGATAAGGTATCGAGGTAAAAATGTTATAAAACCAGTTCAGAACATCATCGACCCAACCACCAAAATAACCAGCGATTGCCCCTAAGAATGTGCCGATTACCACTGCCAGCAATGCCGAGATCAAGCCCACAATAATAGACGTTTCTGCACCTTTAATGGTTTTTAGTACTACATCCTGTCCCCATTTATCCGCACCAAAAGGCAAGGTTTGTTTGAGTTCGCTTTGCTGATCAAGTAAATGCCCACCCAATTGCTGATCAATGGCTTTCATATCTTCTGCAAGCGGATCTTGAATACCGTAGTAGTCAATCTCACCACCTGAAGTTTGTTCTGTTGCAATTTCAGTATTTAGTTCTTTGATCACATCTTTTAAAGGATCAACAGGATTTTCAGGTAAAGCTGCTACAGGTGTGGCTTTTTTTTCAGAATCTTGCGTGTTTTGATCTGCCCCTATAAATGTAGGTGGCGCATAACTCACGGCGACTTCTTTATTCCAATTTGATGCAATCACACCCGTCATGGAGAGTACCAATATGATGAAATAACACAGCAACACCAATAACGACAGCATAGCAATACGATCTGCTTTTAAACGTCGCATCGCCAATCGCCATAAACCAGGAGAAGTCTGTTGGTCTTGGACGTCTACTTTTTTAGATAAAATTCCGAGCATCATCCCACCTACTTCAACTGTACGCGTGGATCAACCACTTTATAAATCAAATCGGCAATGAGGTTAAAAATCATGGTCGCAGCAGCAACATATACGGTGATTGCTTTAATCACTGGAAAGTCGCTTCGTTCTACTGCAATAATGACTTCTCGTCCAATCCCCGGAATACCAAAAAATCGCTCAATTAAAAATGCTCCAATCAATAACGCTGGCAGGCTCGACATCACATCGGTAATAATCGGAATAGATGCATTACGCAGCACATGCACGCCCAAAATACGTCCCTCACCGACCCCTTTTGCCCGTGCAGTACGCACATAGTCCTGATTGACTTCATCTAAGACAAAGCTACGGTATAGACGTAAAGTCGGTGCAATACTCACCACCAACATGATTAAGATTGGCAATAGTGCGTATTGCAATAGATTTTCACTGAGACTATCGCTCCAACCTTGTACAGGGAACCATCCCAGCTTATAGGCAAGACCGTATTGAAATACGATGATATAGACCAAAATACTGATCGACATCCCAATGGTACATAACAACATCACCATACGATCCGTCAGCGAACCACGTACCGAAGCAACAGCCAAAGCCAGAATGATTGAAATTACAGTTTGTAAAATTGTCAGTGGAATGATGATGGTCAGTGATGGACCCAAACGGGTCAGAATAATGTTTGAAACTGATTCCCCAGTACTCCAACTATTGCCATAATCAAAAGTCAGGATTTGCTTAATAAAAATCCACAATTGAACGTAATATGGTTGGTCTACCCCAAGTTGCTGACGAATATTTTCAATCTGTTCAGGATTTGCCATTTTTCCAGCAAGGATATAAGCAGGATCTCCGCCCACCCAGTTAAATAGAAAGAAAATCAGCAACACGACTCCCAACATAGTGGGAATCATTTGCCATATACGGCGCGTGATATATGCCAGCATAGTTCTAATTCCTTTTAATCACGTTGACCGGTAATTTCTTGAAAGAATGCCTTGTTATCCGGCTCTCTGCCCAAGAAATCAACCACCAACTGCTCTGCTTTCTTTTGTCCACCTTGTGACAAAATTGCTTTACGATAACGTGCTCCAACCTCTGGATTATTTAAGTTATCGCCAAAAGCAGAAAGCATGTCTAAGGCCATCACTTCAGACCACATATAGCCATAATAGCCGACTTGGTATCCGCCCATAATATGACCAAATTGCCCTGGGAATTCTGTAGTTGGCACATACCCTAAGGCGGTTTGATTTTCGAGTTTTTTCCATACCTCTAAAGGCTGGGTTTTTAAAGCATCTGCAGTATGCAGTGCCATATCGTATTGCGCATATAAAGTTTGACGAGAATAAAATAAGCCACGACCGTAGTTTTTAACGGCTTTTAATTTGCCAATCAATTCATCGTCGACACGCGGACAGGCGGGTTTGCAATAATTGGCTAAGGTCGACAGCGTTTCTTTACGGCGTGCCCATTCTTCATACATCTGTGACGGTGCTTCAACAAAATCTCGCTCGACTGAGGTGCCAGATTGTGAGGCATAACGGGTGTTTGATAAAATTCCGTGTAAAGCATGCCCAAACTCATGTACAAAGGTTTCCAGTTCATCACTGTTTAAACCTTTACGGTTAAAGTTGGTGACTAAGGCTGAAATCGGTTTACGCTGGGTTAGGGTACTGCCCCCCTTAACGCCCCACACCGCTGCATGACCATACTTTCCTTCACGTGGAAATTTATCGATATATAAACCACCTAAAAGCTGACCTGTTTTCTGATCTGTTACATCGTAATATTCAACTTCATCTTGCCAGACATCAACCTTGGCAGGCTTAAATTCAATCCCATATAGATTTGAAGAAATTGCAAATAACCAATCTTGTGATGCTTCGGTCGGGAAATATTCCCGCATTTTTTCTTGGTCAATTTTGTACTTTTCTTGGCGTAATTTTTCGCTCCAATAGCCCTCACTCCAACGGTTAATTTCCGCTTTTTCCACAGGAATATTTAAGGTTTTAGCCTTAAATTCACGCAGTGTTTGCACTTCTTTTTTCTCTAATGGCGCAACCGTACTATGTACCTCATTGAGGAATTTATTGACCGTTTCAGGATTTTTGGCCATACGATTTTTCAATGCCCAATCGGCATAACTGGCTTTACCGAATAATTGTGCAAGTTCATGCCGTAAATCAATCGCTTGTTTAAGCAACACTAAATTCTTTTCAGTACCACGGCGGGTATAAGCAATTTGATAACGTTTACGCGCATCATCACTGTCTGCCAATTCCATAAAAGGACGGTATTCTGGGTAGTCAAAACCCAACAGGTAATTGCCTTTTTCATTTTTCTTTAGATTGGCAATATAGCTTTCTGGTAAGCCTTTTAATTCGGCTGGAGTAAATTCTAATTTTTCAGGATTGTCTCGAATGTTACGGGCATATTCTTGTTGAATCTTGGTCAATTCATCTAAAATCACTTTTAAACGTGCTTGTTTTTCTGCGGGAAGTTGTACCCCTGTATCTTCAAAACCATCTAAAATATCTTGGCGATATTTACGGTCAATCTCATCACTGGCTTTGATTTTTTTAATTTGCTGATAAAGCTTTCCATCTTGATACACTTCAGTTTGAAACTGACTGATTTTAACTTCACAGTCTTCTGCGGCTTTACGTAAATCCGCGCTTGGGTCAACATTACTGGCTAAATTAATTGGTCCATAAAAATCTTCAAACTCTGCAAAAATTTCATCCCACTTTGCCAATACTGCTCCAGCAGGTGCATTATTTTTGAGTTTAACTTTGGCAAATTCAGCCAACTTGGTTTTAACGTCTGTAATTTTTGCATCACATTGGGCAGGGATATCTTTGGCCTGAAACTTGGGTAAAGTACTGCGCTCAGTTTCTGCAAAGGCCCATTGCCCCATACCCATTGACAACATACAGAGTGTAGTTAATTTAAATCGCTTCATTTTCATTTTCTCCAATTTTTCATTTATTCATTTTCAAATTTCAATCTGTTTATTTTTAAGCTTTTGATAGAGTTTATTTTTTCATATCAAAATACATCCATTCCGATGGAATAATCGGATGCTTTTTAAAGCCAATGACACGCGGTTGCGCCAAAGCATTGCGATAACGGGTCGATGCCATTTGTACCGGCATATACACTTCTAATATTCGCGCCATCTTATGGTATAAAGCATCACGCTCAGGACCCGGTTTCAATTTTTGCGTTTGTTCATATAAGCGATCATATTCAGGAATTTTCATGCAGGCACTATTGGTTGAATGGATATTCTTTCCATAAAATAGCTGCATAAAGTTATCTGCATCGGGATAATCTGCAATCCAAGCTGATCCCTTAAACATGGTTTTACATTGTTTTTCTGCTTTTAAACCTTCCGCAAAAGGCAAGGATTTGGTGGTCATTTTGACCTTGATATTGTCTAAAGTCTTTTTCCAAAATTCAGCACTTTGCTGACTACGTGTACTATTTCCATAAACAGTTAATTCAATTAGCAAAGGTTTACCATTCGGCAAGGTACGCCAACCATCGGCAGCAACCTTATAATGATAACGATCTAACAGTAAATTGGCGGCTTTGACGGAATAAGGAATACTGGTTTTATAGTTTGGATCATGCCCAATCACTCCATAAGGAATGGGGAATTGTAATCGTTGCGCATCACCTTTCATCAAAATCTTAATTTGATTATCAGGTGAAAAGGCCATTGCCATGGCACGACGTAAAGCAATTTTTTCTTTACTCAAACCACCAACAACAGGGTTTTGCATATTCCAGTAATAATAATCAATTGAAGGATCGGCAATACGGGAAAGTTGAATCCCTTTTTTGGCAAGTTCGGGTTTAAGCTGACCGTCTTGGATGGCTTGAACACTGAGATCACCATCCAACACAAATAAATCAGTTTCATCTTTACTAAATGATAACCAGCGTGATTGTGATTCTTCCATCACTTGAATATCGACCACACCGATTTGCGGCATTTTTTTGCCTTTCATGGTATCTACAATTTTTTGATCTTCTGGTGTGGATGCTTTGAAATCCCAAATATAACCACGATAATCTGGATTGGCTTTCAGGATAATCCGTGAGCCGGGTGTCCATTTTGTCAAGACATAGGGACCTGTTCCCACAGGATGTGCCATGGCAAAACCAGACCGATCACGATAATGTTCAATCACTTCTCGTGCAACTGCGCCAGCTGGTTGATGTGCCAACAGCATTGGGAAGTTTTGATCAACTTGTTTCAGTTTAATCACCAAGGTATAACGATCTGTCGCCTGAAGCCCTGCAACTGATAGATCATAATTAAACTTCCCTGTTTTTTTAGCTTGCTCAAGCACTTTGTCCATGCCTAGAATTTTGTCATCAAACAACCAACTATTGGGCGAGTGCAAACTTGGGTCTAACAACCGCTTATAAGAATAAACATAGTCTTGCGCGGTTAATTCACGGGCTTTGCCTTTAAATACAGGATCTTTGGCAAAATAAATACCTTTTTGAATTTTAAAAGTATAGGTTAAACCATCAGCACTGACTTCAGGCAGGCCCACCGCGGTACGTGGTACTAATTTGGCGGGTGATGCCAAATAATCATAGGTATATAAGCCTTCAAATATTGAATTATGTACATGTGCAGAATAAAGATCTTGGGTACCTGCTGGGTCAAAACCCGTTTCTGCAACTGGGAAAACATAACGTAAAACTTTATTTGGATCCGCTGGACTTTTGGCAAATACATTCATTGTGACTGTCAGGAGCATGCCCCCCAATAATGCACTAACCCCAATCTGCTTTAACTTTTGATTTAAATCATCCTTCATCATTTTATTCAACTTCATCAGGTTATTTTTTAGCTGGCTGAACATCAAGGTATTGCCAAACGGTATTGATCATTGGATGTGCTTTATAGCCTTGAACTTGTGGTTGCAACAGCCAATTACGAATACGGGTACTATGAATAATCCAAGGGTTATCTGCCTCTATCTGCCGACTGATTTTTTCATAAAATGGCGTTCGTTGTTGTGGCGGTAAAGTTAAAGCTTGCTGATACAGTGCATCATAAGCTTTAGATTGATAGCAACTTAAATTTCCTTTGCCTGAGTTCGGACCATAAAGCAATTGGGCAAAATTTTCTCCTTCAGGAAAATCAGCAATCCATGCCCCACCCCAAATCATATGTTTACACTGCATGGCTTCTTTTAAGTTATCGGCAAAATTACTGACCTTAAATTCAACACGCACTCCAATAGCATCTAAGTTTTTCTTCCATAACTCAGAATGAATGACTGAGCTTGAGCTATTTTCCGTATTATATTTCAGGGTAAGCGGCTGCCCGTTGGGTAAAGTTCGATAACCATCTTTGCCTTTCTTATAACCAAATCGATCCAGTAATTTATTGGCCAATAACGGGTTATAGGCAATACTACTTCTATATTGAGCATTGTGCCCTTGCACCCCATCTGGTACCAACATTTCAGCCCTAACCGCTTGACCTTTATAAAGTTGCTTAATCGCTTCTTGTTGGTTGTATGCCAGCGTAATGGCCCGACGTAGCGCTATTTTGTCTAGACTATAACCTCCCACAATCGGATCTTTCATATTGAACATGGTATAGGTGATTTCAGGGTCTTTATTGGGAAAATGTTGAATGCCCTGTTGTTTAAGTTCTGGTTTTAATTGTGTGCCGTTTAAAGCCTGAGGAACCGCATTTGAGGTTAATTTGTCAAAATCCAATTGGCCTGACTTAAACGCCAACCACCTTGACTGTTCTTCCTCAATAATACTCACGACAACCTTACCGACTTGAGGCATTTTTTTACCCGACATCTCTTTGACAAGTTGGTTATCCCATGCCGTACCTGTCGATTTATAATTCCAAATAAAGCCACGATAGTCAGGGTTTGCCACCAGCTCAATTTTACTACGTGGCACGTATTTACTCAGTTGGTAAGCACCTGTACCTACAGGATGCTGCCCGATACGATCACCATAAAACTCAACAACTTCACGCGCTGTTCCGCTAAAAGTGACATAGGCCAAAATATAAGGGAAATTATAATCTGCACGGGTTAAGGTGAATTGTAGAGTGTATTTGTCTAAAGCTTTAAGCCCTGAAATGGGCGCATCATAATTAAACTTGCCTGTCTTTTTCGCATTGGCAACTACTTGCTCTAAACCTTGAATTTTGCCATCAATAAAAGAATAGGTAGGCGAATGGTTTTTCGGATCACTCACACGTTGAATAGAGTAAATATAATCCTGAGCAGTCAGCTCACGTCGTTTGCCTTTAAACGCAGCATCATCGGTAAAATAAATGCCTGGCTTAATTTTAAAAGTATAGACCTTGCCCTCTTGTTCTATTTTTGGCAATGCTTGTGCCGTATTGGGCACCAATACCACAGGACGAGCCAGATAATCATATTTTAATAAAGGTTCAAATATCGCCTCTGCAATATTCCCACTATAGAAATTATAGGTTTTCACCATATCGAAACCATCATCTGGTGCTTCAAAAGCCAAATTCAGGATTTTATTCGGTTGTGCAGGCGTTTTCGCAATCGCCATTTCCCCGTAACTCATTGCACCGACCAACAACGCAAGTTGTAAAAGCTTGAATTCCAAATTCACACCTATGTATTTTTATTCATCAAATTATTTAAACAGAATACTGGCAACACCATCATCCTGTAGATTGCTGCTTTGGTGCCGAACCAGAACGTTAAATTAACAATAGTGAAAAATTGAACGATATAACAGTATTAAATGCAAAGCGAATATCATGCCACTACGATTACCCCTTCTAAATTTTATTTATTTTTACCGTAATAAAATCACATTAATTCTATGAATATCTATGATTGACATCCTATCGTCATCTTCCACCCCAGCCTAAATATTAAATTCAGATATCATTTATCAGAACTACTCATAATGCACAATTTAAGTACACACACGTTCCAAAATTGATCACTTATTTTATCAAACACTATAAATATTCACTTAATCTTTTGATTTAAAATAATTAATAATAAAAACAAAGTCATAATTAATAGTTATACGATTCATTAGATATAGTTAAAGTCTTTAAATAACAAATAAATATAAAGAATAATTAAAGCCATCAGCGTGTTTTTTAATCACAACTTCATATTGTATTAACATTAATTAAGACGACTTCCAAACTTATTTTTCTACCATCAAGTCACGGATGAATAAGGAGATTAAACACTAGTCACGTAAATTCTTATCATTTTTTTGTATATTTTTAAAACATATAATTAGATAGTTGGCACTTGAATTGCTAGAAAGCAATGCAGCAATATCGCTAAGTACAAAAAAAAACGGATGTCTGAAAATATGAAAGTAAACAAAAATGTTTGCACTGTGGGATCGCCAACGATGGGGAAAACCTTACTAAAGTTGAGTACGCTTAGTCTAAGTATGATGTGGCTATCGCTAGCGCATGCAGCAGAAACTGAAGAAAAAACACAGCCAACAAAAGTAGCCAAAGTCACAGTTACAGGGTCTTCAATTAAAGGTGTTGCAGCTCAAAGTGCTTCACCCATTACGATTATTAAAGGTGAAGATCTAGCCAAACAAGGGGTAACCACTGTCGAAGAAGCACTGACCAAAGTCAGTTCTAACCAAGCTGGTTTTTCTACATCTCAAAATGTGGGTGCAAGTAATACCGAGGGTTCATCAGCCAATTTACGTGGATTAGGCACAGATAAAACTCTGGTCTTATTGAATGGTCGTCGTCTGGCTTATAGCCCATTTAGTACATCAACCACCAACCTTAATATTATTCCAATGGCAATGGTTGAACGTATCGAAGTCCTCCGTGATGGCGCATCAGCGGTTTATGGTGCCGATGCAATTGGTGGTGTCATCAATTTTATTACCAAAAAATCCTTTGAAGGTCTCAACATCAGTGTGGGAGCGACTCAGCCCGAAGCCAGTGGTGGTGATAAACAAGATATTTCCATCTTTGGGGGCTATGGCAATCTAGATGAACAAGGCTTTAATGTTTACGGTGTGGTCGATTATCGTAGAAGCAACAATATCATGGCAAAAGACCGCAAGATCAGTCGCCGTGGTGGTGTAATTCCTGAGCTCGGTTTAGATGCCAGCTCAGCAAATGCTTTCCCAGCAAATATTTTTGATCCCAAAAACAATATTTTGGCAAATCCATACGGCAATACAAATTGTAATAACACACCAAATGTCGCTGCAGATGGCGGCTTATGTTATCTCAATACCCAAGCACTGATTGGAATTACTCCAGAAGTTGAAACAATTTCAGCACTTGGCCGCGGAACCTTTAAACTTTCAGATAAATTTAATCTGATTGGAGAATATATCTTCTCACGTAACGAAGTTACTACTTCGATTGCGCCTGATGTATATAGCCGTTCAGTCACGCTTCCTTCGACAAGTCAATATTATCCAGGCAAAGGTATTGTCCCCGCAGTGAATGGACTCAGCAATGGAGATTTACAACTCTATCTGCGTTCACAAGGGGGAAACCGTTCAGGCAAAACAACCAATGACTCACATCGTGCATTTGCAGGAATTGAGGGTGAAGCCTATGGTTGGGATATCAATGCAGGCTTAACCTATGCAAAAAGTGAAGCAACCGATAGCTTTAATGCGGGTTACCTCAATCAAAGTAAAGTTCAAGCTGCTTTAAACGACGGTTCACTCAATCCATTTGGCCCTTCAGCCGATGCTAATATTTGGAAATCTTTTGAAGTCAATGGGGATACCAATAAAGCCAGCTTAGACTCAACCTCTTTTGATGTCACTGTATCTCGTCCAATCTATACACTGCCTGCGGGTGACGTTGGATTTGCCTTAGGTGGTAGTTTTACCAAACAAAATTGGGATCAAAAAATTAATGCTGAGATCGTCAGACAAGTGCCTGGTAGCGGTATAGATCCAGATAAACCTGTGAGTAAGGGTGATCGAGATATATCTGCAGTATTCACAGAATTACATATCCCGATTTTAGCCAATTTAGAAGCGCAGCTCGCAGCACGTTATGATGACTATAGTGATTTTGGCGATACCTTCAATCCAAAAGTTGCTTTACGTTGGGAACCGTTAAAGCAATTGATGTTCCGTACCTCATACAGCACAGGTTTTCGTGCACCCAGCTTATATGACATCAACTCACCGCAAAGCCAAACCTTTACAGGTTCGAAATACAATGACCCTGTGCTCTGCCCCGGTGGTACTGCAACTTCACCACAATACCAAACTGAATGTAATGTCCAATTTAAGCGTATGCAAGGTGGGAATCCCGACTTAAAAGCTGAAGAGTCAACATCTTATACTGCTGGACTGGTGTTTGAGCCAATCAAAAATCTAGTATTTACAGCAGATTACTACAACATCAAAGTAGACAACCTGATTGATGCAATTACCGATTCAATTATTTTTGCTGACCCAAGCAAATATTCAAGTTTATTTGTCCGTGATGCAGATGGGCGGATCAAATATGTGAGTACCACTTTGATCAATATGGGTGGAATTAAAACCCAAGGAGTTGATTTAAGTTTGAACTATCTCACGCCTGTAACTAAAACAGGGCGTTTTGGTTTTGGTATTGATGGAACCTATGTCATCAAATATGACAAACAAGAAGAAAAAGGCGGGGAATGGGTCAGCCGTACAGGTAGCTATTATAACCAGCAAGTCTATTCTCGCTGGAAACATGTTGCCAATGTCAATTGGAGTTATGACAACTGGAAAATGATCTTTGAGCAACAATTTAGCCGTGGTTATAAAGACTCAAATTCTATTGGTGAAGCCAAATATGATAACCATCGAGTCAGTGATTACATCCTTTATAACATTGCGGGCACTTATAGCGGATTTAAGAACTTAGAACTCACTGGCGGGATCAAAAATATTTTTGACCAAGATCCACCTGCATCCAACGTGACTGATAACTTCCAATACGGTTATGACTCTAGCTATGCAGACCCAACAGGTCGCGCATATTACGTCAGAGCAACTTACAAATTCTAATTGGGCATTTCGCAAACATTATCTAAGCCTTGTCATGGTGTTTGCGTAATTGATTCATTCACTTAGCCAAACAAAAGAATTGAACAGAATTTTTTATCGTCTCTCTTTTACTATTTATTGTTTGTCTCTCATTTCAGGAGTAGCAATGGGCAAGAATTTTTCAGAATTAGAAAATAATTCTTCCAAACGCCTGATCGGGATTGGAGCAGTCATCTTACTGCATCTAATCATTCTCTATGGCTTGATTACGGGTTTATCTAAAACAGTTGAAAAACCAGCGGATGAACCTGTTGAATTACTGATTATTCAGGACAAAAAACCTGAACCAGAAAAACCTAAACCCATTGAAAAACCACCAGAACTACCAAAGTTGGTGCAGAAAGTTTTGAAAACGCCAGATCCAAAGCAGACTGAAAAACCAATGGAAAAACCGACAGCAACACCAAAGCAGCCGGCTACACCCACAGCAACGCCTAAGACCTCAGAAAGTCCTGAGCCGACACCAACCCCGACGCCAAAGCCAGAAACAACACCAAAACCTGAGCCTGCAAAAGCAAAACCAACAGGTGAAACACGCGGTGTGTCGAGTGGAGAAGCGGGTTGTAAAACCCCTGATTACCCACGTGAATCTTTACAAAACGAAGAACAAGGTGAGGTCCTTATTTCGGTATTTGTGGGTAGTGATGGAAAGGTTAAAGAGGCCAAAGTAAAAAAATCGAGTGGGAGTAAAAGCTTAGATAAAGCTGCCTCGAAAGCTTTTAGTTTATGTAAGTTTAAACCTGCATTAAAGAATGGTGAACCTCAAGATTCTTGGTATGACATACCTTATGAATTTGTACTGAATTAATCAATTAAATAAAAATTTGGAGATAAATGATGAATAAAGCGCTCAAATCTGTACGACTATTTGCTTCAGTTGGCATTTTAACTGTAAGCACCCTACTGCCTGTATCTGGTGTATTTGCAGAAGAAACCACTGCAACACCTGCGACTGTAACGGCAACAAATACAACAACAAGTGAAGCCCATACACCACCACCTAAACCAGCAACAACACAAGCTGTACACAACCCTTACGGTTTAGAAGCACTATGGCGCGAAGGTGATATTGTTGCTAAATCAACCCTATTTATCTTGGTCCTGATGTCGATTGGAACATGGTACATCATGGTAACCAAGTTTATTCAGCAGGCAAAAATTAAACGTCAGGGTAAAGAGGTTGAAGCCAAATTTTGGGATGCTGCATCAATTGACGGCGCTGCGGGAACACTAGGCGAAGCAAGTGCCTACCGTTTTATTGCTGAAAAAGGCATTAACTCAACCAAAAAACATGGTGGAAACCTACTTGAGCGTATCGACTTTAACACTTGGGTCACAATGTCGATTCAACGGGCAATTGATAAAATTCAAAGCCACTTAAGTGGTGGTTTAGCATTTCTTGCAACGGTTGGTTCTACCGCACCATTCGTAGGTTTATTCGGTACAGTTTGGGGAATCTATCATGCACTTACTGCAATTGGGATTTCGGGTCAGGCCTCTATTGATAAAGTTGCTGGACCTGTAGGCGAAGCACTGATCATGACAGCAATCGGTCTCGCTGTAGCAGTGCCTGCGGTACTTGGTTATAACTGGCTCACCCGCCGCAATAAAGCAGTATTAGATAATGTACGTACTTTTGGTTCTGACTTACATACTGTTTTACTCAGTGGTGAGATCAAAAACAGTAGTGATGCTAAATAAATGAGGGATCAGTTATGAGCATGACAGTCAATTCAGACAGTGACGAAGATGATGTGATTTCTGCGATTAATACCACACCTTTGGTGGATATTATGCTGGTTTTACTGATTATATTTTTAATCACTGTCCCTGTTGCAATTCACACGGTTCCAGTCAAATTGCCTGAGGAAAAAAATACACCTTATGTCACTAAACCAATTAATGTGCAAATCGCTGTCAATAAAGCGGGGGATATTTTTTGGAACGAAAAGTATATCGCAGATAAAAATACATTGATCAATCGTTTACAGGCTGAAGCAGCAAAACGCCCACAACCAGAAGTACATATTCGTGGTGATCAAGTAACAAAATTTGAAGCGATTGATGAAGTAATCAGTGCTACCAAGCAAGCAGGTATCGGCAAAATCGCTTTTGTCACGACACCAGTTGCCGCACCATAATCGAGAAAAGGAACAGCTTATGGCTATGAATGTCGGTGCCAATAAAGACGATGATGATGTGATGTTAGATGTCAATATGACACCACTTATTGATGTGATGCTGGTGTTGTTGATTATGTTTATTATCACCATCCCAATTCCAAATAATGCGATCAATATTGACTTGCCCAATGGTGCACCACCACCTACCAATGAGAAGCCACCTGTGCCAGTCACCTTACGTATTGACCCTCAAGGTAAAATCTTTTGGAATGATCAAGCTGTTGAAAATAAACAAGCGCTAGACGTTTTATTTGCTGGTGTTGCACAGAAATCAGATCAAGATCCGATTAAAGTCCAGCCAGATAAACTCACTGAATATAAGGATGTAGCAATGGTGATGGCAGCCGCACAACGATTAAATGTTAAAAAAATCGGAATTGCAGCAAGCCAATAATATTTAAGGGATGAACAAAGCTGCACAGTACAATCGACTTGCAGCTTTGAGCCCTTGATCTATGCAATGTTTCAAGACGTTTTATTCATAGTGCAACATTATAAAGAACACAATACTCAATATATCTGACTTTCACTCACATCTAAACAAGCCAGCATCTGCTGGCTGATCATAAGCATTCAATCAATTAAGTGATTTTAAATGCCAAAGAAATGGCTTGATCTTGTTCTTCAGGATCAGGCCATTTTTGTGAAACAGATTTTAACTTCGTATAGAAACGAGCGGCATCTGGACCATATAAATGCGACTCACCAAATTTTGAACGTCGCAAACCACCAAAGTTAAAATAACTCACTGGGAGTGGTACAGGCACATTAACACCAATCATGCCCGACTCAACTTCCATAAAGAAGCGATGTGCTGACTTTCCATCACGGGTAAAAATCACCGAACCATTGCCATATTCATGGCTATTGGTCACAGCAATTGCCTCATCTAAACTATTGACGCGTAAAATTCCTCGCGCTGGGCCAAAAACCTCTTGTTGATAAAAATCCATATCTGTAGACAAATAATCAAATAGAGTTGGCCCAATATAATAGCCATTTGAATACTCTGGATGTTTAAAATCACGACCATCTAATACCAACTCAGCACCATCTGCAATACATTGATCAATCGCCTTTAAAACAGACTGTTGCGATTGCGCACTAATCACCGCACCAAAATCTGCAGTTGGATCATTATATGCGCCAACTTTCAATGCATTGATTTTTTCCACAATACGTTGACGTAAGCGATCTGCCGTTTCAGCACCGACGGGAATGAGCAATGACACCGCCATACAACGTTGACTTGCTGATCCAAACCCTGCTGAAACAAAGGCATTTGCAGCCGCTTCAAGATCGGCATCAGGCATCACCACCATGTGATTTTTCCCGCCTGTAAATGCGGCAACACGTTTGTTATGTGAGGTGCCTTTTTGGTAAACATATTCACCAATCTGTGTAGAACCCACAAAGCTCACAGCTGCGATTTCAGGATGTTCAAGTAATGCATCGACTGCGGTTTTATCCCCTTGTACAACATTAAATACATCATCTGGAAGACCAGCTTCTTTCCATAACTCTGCAAAAAATAATGCAGCCGAAGGCACTTTTTCAGATGGTTTCCAAACAATTGAATTACCCACAGACACAGCCATTGCCATCATAACAGCAGGAATCATGATGGGGAAATTAAACGGGGTAATACAGCCCACCACACCCACAGGAACACGTACAGAAAACACATCGATTTCGCCAGCAACATTACGTGCATATTCGCCCTTAGTAATCTGTGGGGCATTACAAGCAAATTCAATTCCTTCAATCGCACGGCCAATTTCACCGATTGCATCGGCAATAGTTTTGCCATGTTCACGACCAATGATTTCTGCTAATTCAGATGTTTTGGCAATCATTAACTCACGTAATTTAAAAAGAACTTGCAAGCGTGTAGCATGTGAAGCTTTTGCCCATTTTTTTGCATTTGCTGATGTCGCAGCTTTTACGGCAGTATCAATCACTGTTGCATCGCCATAAGCACAACGTGCTATTTCTTCACCTGTAGAGGGATTAAATACTGGGCCTGAATGTTGAGTTTCTGTGATATGACGACCTGAAATATAATGTCCGATTAAAGTACTCATCCTGATTTTTCCTTCACGTTGCGACTGAAACTAAATTAAAAATACTACTGAAGTCGGTCTTTCCATGACCACTTTGACTATGCTTACTATAAATCGTTTGAGCCAATGTTCCTAAACTCACCTGTGCATCGACTTCGGATGCTGCATCTAGGGATAATCCCAAATCTTTCAACATTAAATCGGTCATAAAGCCCGCAATATAACCTTGACTTGAAGGCACATTTTCCAAAACATCTGGGACAGGATTATATTTCTCCACACACCAATTTGCCCCGGAACTGTTTTGAATAATCTCAGACATGACTTTGGGATCTAAACCATGTCGCATTGCCAGATTCAAAGCTTCACTGGTACCAATCATATTGATTGCCAGCAGCATGTTATTACTGGCTTTGGCAATCTGCCCTGCACCATGTTCTCCAGCATGAAAAATATTTTTACCCATTTTCTCTAAAATAGATTTCGCTCGCTCAAACTGCAGCTTTGAACCACCCACCATAAAGGTCAAGCTTGCTGCTTGGGCAGCTAAAGTTCCACCTGAAACAGGTGCATCTACACAGTCGACTCCCATAGATTCTGCAAACTTTGAGACTTCTCGGCTTGTTAAAGCTGCAATCGACGAACAATCAATAATCAACGAACCCTTTTTTAAACTTTTTAAAATACCTTGATCACCAAGATAAAAATTTCTGACACTTTCTGAGTTGGGTAACATGGTGATCACAACATCTGCATCTTGAAGAACGTGCTTGTGATCTACGGCTACACCACCCAAGGATTTAAATGCTGCAACAGCCTCGGGGGATAAATCTAAGCCTGTCACCTTCCACTGTGCACTGAGCAAATTTTTAGCCATAGGAAGCCCCATATTCCCAAGACCAATAAAGGAAATATTCATATTTATTCCTAAAAATTAAGTGTTGTAAATTTGATCATTGATTGCAATGATTTTCTTTAAATCAATCATCTACTCTAAACAGACAATTTGCTTTTAACCGTTTTATGATGTCGCGCTAGGCTGAGATCATCACGCTTCATAAACAAGCTACAGAAGATTGCGAAAATCGCCATACTTACGATGTAGATAACAATCAAATGAGGACTACCATTACCAATACTGAGTAGTTTGGTGGCGATCAATGGCGCTAATCCACCGCCTAACACGCCTGCAAATTGAACTGAAATCGAGATGCCACTGTAGCGAATTTCGGCAGGGAACTGTCGAGCAAACAACTGAGACTGTGGCGCATACATAATCGGAAACACCACGCCGATTGCTAAAACAATTGCGGTCCAGACCAACACAGGATCTTTGGTATCCAGCATGCTAAAGAACGGATAGCAATACAATGCAAGGACCACTAGACCAAACATAAACATATTCCGCTGCCCCACTTTGTCGGATAGATGTCCACACAATGGCGTCATCACCATGATTAAGCCTGCACCACAAATCGTTGCAAACAAAATATCTTGGCGAGGAATACCTAACTTGGTTGTGGTATAGGCTAAGGCAAAAGTTGAAGCAATATAGAACCATGCATTTTCAGCAGCACGGGCAAAGATAATCGTGAGTAATTCACGCGGATGATTTTTAAAGACCTGCATTGCTGGAACTTTAACTTCTTGTGCTTGTTGTTTTACTTTTTCAAAATCTGGTGACTCAGGTACTTTGACACGGATATACCACCCCACACCTAACAATAAAATGCTGGCAAGGAAAGGCAAACGCCAGCCCCAACTAAATAGACTTGCTTCGGGTAAAAGTGAAACCAACCCCAGTGCGATAGAGGCCAACATTAAACCACCACCGGCACTCGCTTGCGGTAAACTCCCCCAAAAGCCTTTACCGCCTTCAGGTGCATGCTCCACAGCCATCAACACGGCACCACCCCACTCGCCACCCATTGCCATACCTTGAACAAAGCGTAAAATCACCAGAAAAAAGGTCGCCCAATATCCAATACTTTCGTAGGTTGGCAATAGGCCAATTAAAACGGTAGGAATCCCCATCATAATCAGGGTAGTGAGCAACATTGTTTTTCGACCAATTTTGTCCCCGAAATGACCAAAGATAATACCTCCCAACGGACGTCCAATAAAACCAACTGCGTATGTGGCAAATGCAGCCAGTACGCCTGTTAATGGATCAAGATTTGGGAAAAACAATTTATTGAAAATCAACGCTGCGGCTGCACCGTAAATAAAAAAGTCATACCATTCAATTGTCGTTCCCACCATGCTGGATATACCTGCTAAACGGTGTGAAGATTTTTTCTGTTGTTGAGGACCTGATCCTTGTATGTGCTCCATCGCTACCTCGCCCAATTTTTAGTATTGTCATCCATTCATCACCTTAGAGATAATCTATCCTGATTATATTAATTAAGGTGAGCTCATTCTTTTTACATAAACAAGTTAAAATAAGCAGCCAAGATTAATATTGATTTATTTTGATAAAAAATTCTAAATAACCTACAGGCTTCTCATCATCAATGTGAATCAATTGCTTTTTTCAGTCAACACCCTTAATTACTTAAGTAGTTTTAAAAATAAAACAAATAAAGCAAATACAACTAGTTATATTAAAAACCTAAATATAGACTAAAGTTAAATATAAAAAATGTGATACATTGCATAGTATTTAAAATACTAAATTTATATACATAGCCATATCAAAATAATCTATTTAATTTTCATCATATTATAAAAAAATAACGGTTTAATACTTGTTATTTCCATCTAGCTCGCTATATTTATTATTATACTAAGTAAGGATGCTTATTATGAACTATAATAAAATCGCATTTGATTTTAGCCCTGCACCGATCGTTGTATTAAGTTATAGACATATGATGGAAATGAATTCTGCATTTGCCACTTTGTTTGGCTATGAGCGTGGGGAATTGATCGAGCAATCTATTGTGAAAATTTTTCCTAGCCTTGAGGATTATGAAAAAGTTGGCAATGATGCATTACAAAGTTTACTGTTAAAAAAAAGCCATTACTATTCCGATCAGCGTTTTATGCAGCACAAAAATGGCGAAATCTTTTGGACACATACTCATGGGCAAACATTGACGCCTGAAGATCCATTTAAATTAATGGTCTGGCATTTTGAACGAAAAGATCAGGTGTTATCTTCTAAGCAAAAACTCACAAAACGTGAATCTGAAATTACCCAATTGATTGTCAATGGGTTTACCTGTAAAGAAATTGCCCGGAAATTAGAGCTATCACACCGGACCATAGAAGTACATAAAGCAAATTTAATGAAAAAGTTGGGCGTTCGCTCCAAAGCAGAACTAACCTCAAAAATTATTATTCGAGAAAATGATAGCTACTAAAAATGATCACAGTCATTATACTGTGATCATGTATGAGCCTAAGAAATTAAGCTTTTTTCACAAATTCTGATTTCAATTTCATTGGACCAATCCCATCGATTTTACAATCAATATCATGACCATCATTACTGTCTACAAGTAACCGAATACTTTTGACTTTCGTTCCTACCTTAACCACTGAAGAAGAACCTTTAATTTTTAAATCTTTAATCACCGTCACTGAGTCGCCATCTGCCAAGATATTTCCAACAGCATCTTTAATCGTCACGTTGTCATCTGCTGTTACTTGCTCACCATCTTTCCATTCATAGCTACATTCTGGGCAAATCAATAAATCACTATCTTGATAGGTGTATTCTGAATTACATTTCGGACAATGGGGCAACGACATAATAAGCTCAGCTTAGGATCAAATCACAATCATAGCATTTTAAGATTTTTCATCAACTTAAAAACCATAATAAATATAAGGAATAATTTAAAAATCAACCGCGATCATTAAACTAAGCTTTAGGATTTAACACATCCAGCAAAACACTGACATGATTTCGACCTTGATTTTTGGCCGCCGTTAATAAGGTTATAGAACCTTGTGCTGTAAGTTTCCGCAATTCATCTAACGATACTGTAACCTGAGATAATTCAACCCGATATCGTTTTTGAAATTCATCCCAACGGCTTTCTATATCCTCGTGATACCATTTTCTCAGTTGATTAGATGGTGTAACGTCTTTTGGCCATAAGTCAATCTTAGCATCTTCTTTTTTGATACCGCGTGGCCATAAGCGATCAACGAGAATCCTTTTACCATCTGTTTCTGAAACAGCATCATAAATCCGCTTACTATAAATCGTCATTATTTTTCCAAACTGGAGTTGTACTTAACCGAAGTGATTCTAAATAATGAGAAATATCCTTTCACAAGGTAATACTGGAGTAACAATAAATATGCACGCCCCACCTTAGCTGTTGCACTAAAAACATAGCACTATCTTATACTTGCTTACGCAATCTAGACAATCGATGATTGAATTGCCCACTTATTGTTGAGGATAGCGGTGCACCATTTGCTCTCGAAAACGATTATTTTCATTATTTCACTAGCACTATTTTATTGGTCTGGAATGGTTGGATTGACCAATAACCCAAGTAACTGCAAAGACTCTTGCCATCCCAAGTAACAGGCTTCAACAGGAATCACTTTGGGGATGCCTGACTGGGTAATATTGACTTCAGTTCCGACAAGCACCCCTTTTATTTCAATGATCACTTCAATATCTCCAGCTAATTCGGGATTATCAAAGCGATCAAAATATCGTATGCGCTGGTTTGGAATAAGCTCCGCGTAAGTTCCACCAAATGAATGAGTTGAACCTGTAGAAAAATTGGTAAAAGACATCCGATAAGAACCGCCAACTTTCGCATCCATTTGGTAAAGTTTTGCGGTAAATCCATGGGGTGGCATCCATTTTACAATCGCGTCTGGGTCTAAGAATGCTTTATAGACTCGCTCTGGTGGTGCACTAAAAACGCGATGCAATTTTACCGTGTTACTCATACTCATATCCTTGACTATTATTCTTGTTGAAAATCAAGTTTAGCGCTGTATAAAGCTTTCATATGTATGGTTTGAGTAGTCTGAAACTTAAAAAAGCAGATCAACAAGGATATGCTTTTAAAACAATATCAGTCATCTATTCCTCATCGTCTTCATCATCAAATATATAGGTTGTGCATCCCCAACCATCATACTCACCTTCAAACTGCTCAGCAATTTTAGTAAACCATTGCTCTAAATCCACAATGTCTTCGTAGTCTGGAAGAAGATGAACATAAATTGTAATCACCCATTCATTTGGCTGTACTTCTTCGTCCAAATACAGTGAAACTTTTTGCTCTTCGTGTAAAAGATAAATTGCACATTTTTCAGCAAGTTCTTGTGTTTTAAAATACACAGAAAACTCGATTTCATGTACCTCTTCCAAATCATCACCATCTTCGTGCATTTGCCAAAGTAGATTACCGTTATCATCTTCTGGGAATTTTTCAAAATCACGAGTCATGGCTAAGCCCTCTTTTAAGGTTATAAATATTATGAGTTTACAATATCAAAGTTTTATGACAGTTTTAAAATATTGCCCATTCGCACACAAATTACTACTTTTATTTGACGTCAATTTGTAATAAAAATTGAATTAATTCTATGATTAATAAAACTCATATCTATTGTTAACCTATATTCATTGACGATTAAACTAATAATGACAGGTGCATGATGCCAGACTTTAGCCAACAACAACGACAAGAAATTCTTTTACTGATTCAACAAGGTCGTAAAGTTGAAGCAGTTAAATGGGTCAAAGACCACTCAGACTTAGGCTTGAAAGACGCGAAGGATTATGTAGAAAACCTGACAGAAAACTCATACGACTTTGCATTTTCAGATACTGCCCAAAGTGTTATTTCTCGTGATATACAATTGCAAACTCCACAACAAGACATTCTTGTCCTGATTCAACAAAATCGTAAAATTGAAGCGATTAAACTGGTCATGGAAAATTCAAACCTTGGGCTAAAAGATGCCAAAGACTTTGTAGAACAGCTCACTGAAAATCCTCATTTAGCAATCAATCAATTTCAGTTCGATGATGATTTTTATGATAGTCAGCATCCACGCTATAAGGCAATTCAGTCAAATTTTGAAACTGGCGAAATCTATGTGTTAGATCAAGATCATCAAAAAGTGTTGATAGATGAACATCATCCTGACTGGAATGAAATTATGCATCATTTTACGCAAGGTGAAACATATGATTCGGCTGCTGACTACATTGCTGCAATGAAAGCCAAAGCACGTGATAGCGCTGTCAATTCGACACATAATATTCATTCAATTCCCCGCCCATCCAGCGTGACAACACAACCGGTCGGTATTGAAGATCAAACCCAGAAAAAAGGCTTACCTATTTTTATGCTTATTGTTATTGCGATTGTTGCTGTGCTTGCATATCAATTTTTTATCAAGCAATAAAATGCAACGCCGCGATAAAATTTAACACAGCAATAAGATTGAATATGCAATGCAAAATGTCTAATAAAGTTTAAAACAGTCAAAAGAAAGCCTTTCGACTAAAAGCTCTTGTTCTCATCACTTAAATTATTCGGGGTAAGCATCTACCCATTGAATCAAATATAATTACAAGCATTGCTTGATCTACTTAAATACCATCAAATAGAACCAGCAGAACAATTCCTTATTGCACAACTTCAACTAGATCCTACCGCAGCACAAAATTTAGTCCGCATCCTACATGAATCACCCGATGCGCTTCATGCTTTTAAAGCAAACCCTCAAATTTTATCGGGCGAAATACCAAATATAAAAAATGAAAGCAAATCTTTTCAATTCAACTTTTCATCTAGTACGGTGAAAATGCCCCATCAGGATGGTAAAACCATTGAAATCAATGATCAACATCCCGACTGGCAAGAGATCAAAAAACAATTCCAAATCGATTTGACTCAACCAGATGCTTTATCCAAATTTGCCGAAAACTTTATACAAGGACAGACGCAAAATACCTCATCACAAGCAAAGTCTTCATCTTATGATTCAACAAGCCCTACTTACGCTTCGGTTCAAACCTCAGGGGTGGAAGACTTGAGTCATCAGAATATGTCCAGCAGCATGCTGTTATTGATTGGGTTTCTTGTTTTGATTGGGATTGCAGCCTTTTACGATTTTAAAACATGATTGATCAGTATGAAAATTAACTCAGCTCAATAATATCAATAGTTGGTGGTACTCTAAACCGAAAAGGTACACCCACCATACCGGTACCGACACTGACAAATACATCGGCATTTTCATGCTGATATAAACCACGTTTATGACCGAGGATAGACACTTTTTTCATCACATAGCTGGTCAACCACGGCAATTCAACTTGCCCGCCATGTGTATGCCCAGACAGCATCAGCGGACGTGTAGGTAATTGCGGAACCATATCTACCGTATCGGGGTTATGTGACAAAATTAACCACGGTTTGTCTTGAGGTAAGTCAGGCATATAGCGCATATCCGCTTTACCTGCCCATAAATCACCCACACCGATTAAACGAAAATCATCAAATTCAACAATTTTACCTTCAATATCCATAACATTATTGGCTGCTAAAGCTTTTGCCAATAACCCTTGAATCGGTGGTCCCGGATATTGCTCATCATGATTGCCATTCACTGAATAAATAGGAGCTTCAATCTCTTTTAAGATCGCCAACTCTTCAACCAATTTATTTTCAGGCTCATAGGTCCAATCTCCCGCAACTACAACAAAATCGGGTTGAGCTAAATTAATTTTTTTGACAATTGTTTTCAGCTGACGCTCATGTCCAGAAAATAGTCCGATATGTAAATCAGCAAGCAGCGCAACTTTAATCGGTTGAGTAAATGTTTTCTCTTGTCCCAAACAATAACCCATATGCTGAACATGAACTGTATGTGGTTCAATAAAACGAGCATAAATCAGTAATGCACTGAGCAAAAAAACAAAAATACTTTCATGTAATGAGAATTTTCCGATGTAACCTGCATAAATGCTAAAAAATAACAACGGAATTAATAAATAAGATAGGTAGAATGCGAGTAAATGGACGAAAGACTTAAAAGGATGGATCGTTTCAGTTCTAGATTGACTTAACCATGCTTGGCTCATTCCCCATATTGCAAGCACAATGAAGCAGAGATAAAAAATTGATGTAACGGTTAGGGTTGGAAACATATTCAATCTCTCAAGTACTGTGTATGTACTTGTCATCTCTCTATTTATCTTTTGAAAAGGGGATATTGGCATTTCATAAATGGATTGCATTTCAGCAAACATCAATGAATTGTCAATATATCCTCAGGCAATTATACTCTAGCTCTGAGAAATCTTAGAAAATATTATGCAAAGAACGATCAATCGTAATACCCAATTACAGCAAAAAGCTCACAATCACCATGTGTCAAAATTTTGGGTGATGATCGGTTCTTGCCTCTTACTCAGCCTTTCTGCCTGTTCAACTCTACCTCGACAAGAAAATATTAAACCCGAATATGCTTACGATATAGAAACCAAAGACACCCCTTTAGCACAAATTATTTCCCCATTAAAAGCGCAAAATCCAGAGTTAACTGGTTATCACGTTCTGTATGATCCGCTGGAAGCAATCGCAGCACGCATCAATTTGATTGAAAAAGCACAAAAAACATTAGATTTGCAATATTACATTTGGGACAATGACAAAATTGGCTCATTGGCTTTATACAAAATTATTGAAGCCGCAGATCGCGGTGTTAAAGTTCGTTTACTGATCGATGATAATAATGCTAAACAAATGGAAGGGGTTTATCTCGCCTTAGATCAACACCCAAACATAGAAGTAAAATTATTTAACCCTTACCGTTTTAGAAGTATTCGTCCAATCGATATGGTGCTGGATTTAAAACGTATTAATCGTCGTATGCATAATAAAACATTTACTGCTGATAATCAGATTTCATTAATTGGCGGACGTAATATGAGTAATCAATATTACAATGTTAGTGACAATTATCAATTTTCAGATGTTGATGTCATGCTTGTAGGCCAAGCGGTAGATGATATTACCCATTCTTTTGATGAATATTGGAATCATAGCTATGCTTATCCGGTAAGAAATATTGTCAATCACAGTACCTACACCTTACGTTATGACAGCCTAAAAGAACAATTAACCCACCATTACCAAGAAATTACGGTTCAAAATTATTTAAATTTAAGTAATCGTACGCATGCTTTTGATCAGTGGCTCAATCAGAATATTCAACTTGATTGGGTCAAAGCAGAGGTGGTCAAAGATGCCCCTGATAAAATTCAGGCCAAGGCAAAAAAAGAACAGCATCTCAACTTCCAAATGGTGAAACGCTTAGATATCCCAACTCAAAATGTCGATCTGATCTCTGCTTATTTTGTTCCGCAAAAAAAAGGCGCAAAGAAACTGGTTGAGCTGGCAGATGAAGGCGTCAAAGTACGTATCCTGACCAATTCATTTAAAGCCAATGATGTCGCATTGGTGCATGCATTTTATGCAAAATATCGAGATAACTTATTAAAAAATGGTGTCGAGCTTTATGAGTTCCTGCCTGCCGTTTCTGAGGAGAATCTCTATGCCAATTCAGAAGAAATCTCAAAGAAAGCCAAAGTCAGTTTAAAGGGCTTAAGCCGTTCTAGCTTGCATGCCAAACTGATGGCTGTGGATAATAAGCAAGTATTTATTGGTTCATTTAATTTCGACCCACGTTCAGCCAACTTAAATACTGAAATTGGCGTCATTATCAACAGTCCACCGTTGGCAATTGCTGTACATAAAACCATGGACGATAATTTAAAAAAATATGCTTATAAGTTGGTTCTAGATTCACAGAATAAAATCAATTGGCTCAAAGAAACACCTCAAGGTATTGTCACTTTAAGAAAAGAACCAAAAATGAAGTGGTGGCAAAAAGCAGGAATTAAGGTGATTTCTTGGTTGCCGATTGAGGGCTTTATGTAATCCTGAATAGTTTCATAGATATGGTATAAGCACTGAATAAGCAAAGTAATACAATTCATGAAAAATCGCATAATATAAGGTGTATTCACTGCCTTATATTTTGAGAAAAGTTTCGATCAATTTGCATAAGCGATGCTCTACTTTTCTCGGGCAATGCCAAAACTTACGCTGCAAACAAAGCCGTGCTTTGTTTTTGCTCATGTTTGTCAAAGGGGCAATCCTTATCGCCCTTGACCAACGGCGGCATCCATGCCGACAAATGCGATAGCCATCTCTGGTAAAATCGTTGAGAAACAATAATGCCTTCACTGTATTTTTGAATCTAGAATCAATCGTCCTCACTTATTATTTTTTGCTTTTTCGAACAATCCTCGTTGTGAATCTGCTCCAGAGACAAATATGTTGGCTTGCTGAGTAAAAATCATGATTATCTATTCTGATAAAAAATAAAGATATTTTATAAACCTACACACTCTTGCAGACAGCTTTTGAGCTATTCAAAACAGTCAGAAACATCATTTTGAATAGATCGTCAATCTGTTAGGACTTCTTTCTGTAGATCTTCCAAGCCTTTTTGCATCATCACTTGCACTTGTTGAGTCAGGCTTTCAACTGTATGCCCTTCTGTTGCAATCGCAGGAAAGGTTTTGAGATGCGCCACAACCTTTGGCATTTCCAGCACAGCTTGAACATGTTCAACAAATGTGGTTTCGCCAATAAAAGGCACCACGGTATCTAATTTCCCATGTTGATTTACATAGCAAATCACACACACTTGTACGGGTTTCTTAGCTTCAATCGCTGCACCTAAGATCCGACCATGTACTTTTTTGACTTTTGAACCATCGGTGGTCGTTGCTTCAGGGAAAAACAAAACTGGAATATCTTTACTTAAGAACTCAGCGATTTGCTCTCGAATACGCACCGAATCCCCTGAACCACGTTTAATAAATAGGGTTCCACCACCTTTAGCCAAATTGCCAAAAACTGGCCATTTTTCAATTTCAGCTTTCGCTAAAAAGAATACCCTTGCCCCAGAACCTAAAACAGCAATATCCAACCATGAAATATGGTTACTCACCCACAATGCAGGTTCACGAGGAATATCGCCATGTACACGTACATCAACATTAAATACTTCACTTAGCCGGCGACAAAAATATTGAACATAACGGGTATTTTTAGGATTATTGGGATCTTTATAGAGTTGATGGCGGTAAACCAGATAAAAGCCTTCTGCAACAGCAGATGTTCCTGATACCAGTTTTTTACTGTACAAAAAGACTTTAGATAAAGCGCTTAATTTCGATGGTTTTGACTTTTTGATTGCTTGTTGTTGAGTCATAGATATTCACTAAACAAAATGTATTTCATATTAAACTGGCACTATTGTATACATATCTAAACCAACTTGCATTCATCATAGATGACATTAACCCTGATTAACTTTGCTAAATGAATATTCAGATAAGCACAATCCTAAATTATAAGAAGATGGAGTATCAATCACGCAGCTAGCTTTTTCAGAACATCTAAAAAATCACTAGAGAAATATAAATAAACATTTTAAAACAAATTCAAATAGTTATAAATTTATTCCAATACTTTGCATACGGCTAAGGATTTAACACAGAATATCCTTTAGAATGATTTTTCTAATCTAATGTCTGAGTTTTACAATCTGTGGAATACTTTGATCAAAATCAAGGTGGTGAAAAAACCATTTTAGTCAGTGTGAATGTTCAAATCTTAGAAGATCTTGATGCAGAAGAATTTCGATTACTGGCTAAATCTGCGGGCGCGGATATATTAGAGCATTTAAGCGTACAACGGATTAAACCCGACCCTAAGTTTTTTATTGGTTCAGGTAAAGCAGAAGAAATTGCTGAGCAAGTTGAGGCAGATGAAGTGGAATTGGTCATTTTTGACCAAGCACTATCGCCCGCTCAGGAACGCAATTTAGAACGTATTTTAAAATGTCGTGTGATCGACCGTACAGGTTTGATTCTTGATATTTTTGCGCAACGTGCCCGTACCCATGAAGGTAAACTACAAGTTGAATTGGCTCAGTTAGATCACCTTTCATCACGTTTAGTCCGTAGTCGTAGCAATCTAGACAGTCAGAAAGGTGGTATTGGTCTACGTGGACCAGGTGAAACCTTACTTGAAACAGATCGACGTCTATTACGCATCCGTATGGAACAGCTCAAAGATCGTCTAGAAAAAGTCCGAAAAACACGTATTCAAGGCCGTGCTGCTCGCCAAAAAGCCAATATTCCAACTGTGTCTTTAGTCGGTTATACCAACGCAGGCAAATCAACACTTTTTAATATTTTGGCAAATAGTGATGTTTATGCAGCAGATCAATTATTTGCCACACTTGACCCAACCTTACGCCGTTTAGATTGGGATGGTATTGGCACGCTTGTTCTTGCAGACACTGTTGGTTTTGTGCGCAATCTAGCTCATTCTTTAGTCGAATCCTTTAAGGCAACTTTGGAAGAAACTTTAGAAGCCACTTTACTGCTACATATCATCGATTCGAGTAGTCCTGATGTCATGGAACAAATTGATGCCGTAGAAACGGTGTTAAATGAAATTGGCGCAGATGTTCCAATATTAAGAGTTTATAACAAGATCGATCAAAGCGGAGAAGAAGCCAAAATCATTTATGCCAAACCGCACCAACCTGAGCGTGTTTATGTTTCAGCCCATACACAACAAGGTTTAGACCTGTTACGTAAAGCGGTACATGAATGTTTGATGGGCCAAATTCAACGTTTTGAACTACAATTAAAACCCGCTTATGGTAAGTTAAAAAATCAACTTTACGATCTTAACGTCATCGAATCTGAACATTATGACGATGAAGGCAACCTACAATTGGTGGTTGCCATGGCACCACAAAAACTGGAACAGCTCATCAATCAGGCACATATACCACTCGTTGAAATACTTGGAAATAAGGCAGAACAATTTAAAAGACCGTTAGAAGAGTTTGAAATAAAGCGCTAAATCGGTTAAAACGTGAAAGATCAATTTTTATAAATAAACACACATGGATCAGTTAAAAGGTATCGATTGGCAAGCATGGATCTTCACAATAGGACTTATCATCTTCTTTCGTGAAGCTTCTGTGTTAGTGATGTCACAATTTAATCATCCTGAATTGGGCAATTTAACAGGTCTACTCAGCCTACTATTTGTGTTGGTTTTATGGCGTAGATTCAAGAAAATCCCTGCCCGTCTGGTCGATACCAACAATAAATTAATGAGAGAAAGTGGATTTGCTTTCCTACCGATATGTGCGGGTTCATTAATCATGCTGGTCAGTATGGGAAAAGAGATCCCCTTATTCCTGGTTGTGATGTTTGTCAGTACACTGATTCCACTCTGGATTTATGCAAAAATGGCGAAGAAGTGGCTATAGGAGGCTGATATGTTAAGTGTAATCACTGGTTTTTTAATCACACTAATTGCCTACTTGGCAGCGAAACCAATTAATAAACGCTTTCCTCAAATTCCGCTTCTGGTTATTGGCATGTTTTTTGTGATTGGAATTTTAATGATCTTTAAAATTCCTTACGAAAAATACAATACCGATATGAATGGTCTATTTAGCCACCTACTCGGTTATGTCACTGTGGCATTGGCTATTCCATTAGCCGCAATGCGTTATGATGATTTACCACTGAAATCTGTCGTAGGGATCTTGGTCTTTGCCAGTATCAGTGCTGTTGCATTACCTATGAGCTTAGCTTATTTACTGCATATGTCAGAACCGACCATTATGGCCTTTGCCACACGTGCTGTGACAACGCCAATTGCAATTAATATTGCAACTTTACTGCACTCACCAGTCACATTAGTGATTTTGATCGTAATTTTATCGGGCGTGATTGGGGCAGCATTTTCATCGATTATTTTACGTAATATTAATGATGAACGCGCATCTGGCTTGGCTTTAGGACTGGCTGCACATGCCATCGGAACGGCCCAAGCTTGGCAACGTGGAGCGGTTGCAGGTCGTTATGCAGCCTTTGGAATGGCAGTAAATGCGGTGTTCACAGCCATCTGGTTGCCAACTTTTATACTTTTTATAAAATAAATGTGATTTATTTTACTTTTCACATGATTGCCTAGAGTAATTATTCAGCTTAAGATGAACTATTCTTTCCCCCATTTTGATAAGGAATCAATAAATGAGGTTTAATAAGTTCATCTTAGGGACATTATTTTCTGTTTTAAGCTGTAGCAGTATGGCAAAAGATATCACTGGTATTTGGAAAAATATCGATGATAAAACTGGCTCTTCTAAAGCTGTGCTTGAAATACGCAAAGAAGCCAATGGCACATATACTGGTAAAATCATCAAAATTACCCCGCGTCCTGGTTATACCCCAAAAGAAACCTGTATAGACTGTCCAGCGCCTTATACCAATAAACCCATTTTAGGTATGGATGTTCTTAAAAATCTCAAACAAACCAGTGATGAAGACTATGTCGGTGGAAAAATTATCGATCCACTTACAGGTAAAATTTATTCCATGAAAGCCAAACTCAACTCAAACGGTAATCGCTTGATGTTAAGAGGTTATGTTGGAGTGTCTGCGCTCGGTCGTAGTCAAACTTGGATTCGTGAATAAGGCCTTATTCACAGATCACAACATTTAAACTTAAAAGAAAATAGGTATGCTTATGAAAAAAGGAATTTTCAGTTGTATGCTACTGGGAATGATCAGCTGGACACATGCAGCTGACATTACTGGCACATGGCGCACTGTCGATGATAAAACAGGTTATGTGCGTGCACATATTCAAATCGAGAAACAAAAAGATGATACTTATGTCGGTAAAATCATTAAAGATTTTCCCGCACCCGGAGAAACGGTTTTAACACAATGCCGCAATTGCCCCGCACCCTTTACCAATAAACCGATTATTGGCTTAACCATTTTACAAAAGTTAAAAGCTGATCCAAATAATCCAAACAACTATATTGGTGGCGAAGTTCTGGATCCTCGCGGAGGAAAAATTTATCACGGTAAAGCCCGCTTAAATGCAAGTGGAAACCGCCTGACCTTACGTGGCTATCTTGGTATTTCACTCATTGGTCGAAGTCAGACTTGGATTCGACAAGAATAATTTACTTTTCAATTGGTAGATGAATTCGCCAGTTAAAAGATTAAAATCATTTAAAATGGCGCATTGATATTATGCTTGAATCTCGTGACATTGCCAAAAAATAAAGCCACATCTTGTGGCTTTATTCATATCAAAAAAAAGGGTTATCTACACTGAAAAGTTTTTGATCCTCTAGTCGATAAGCCAGCAGTTGATGCCCCCAAACACACCCACCATCGACATTTTGGATTTGAGCATTGATGCGCTCACCTTGCAACGCTGCCCAATGTCCAAAAACGATCTGATGAGTTTTTGCTGTCTGCGATTCAAATTTGAACCATGGCTGAAAACCGACTGGCATCGGCTCATCTAAAGCATCTTTAAAGCTAAACTCTAAACGACCTTGGGCATCGGTCAAACGCATACGGGTTAAATAATTGGTAATACAGCGTAAGCGAGCATGACCTTGTAAATCATCTACCCATAAATCTGGCTCAGTGCCATACATCTCTTTCAGAAATGAATCAAGCACAGTAAAGTCATCATGCGCTAAGACTGCTTCCACTTCTTTGGCCAACGCTACGGTCTTTTCCGCACCCCAAATATTCGGAATACCCGCATGAGTCAAAATCGTCTTTTCATTGGGAAATAAGCACAAAGGCTGTTTACGTAACCAATCAATCAATTCATCACTTTCTAAAGCATGAATGACATCAGCAATATGGTCTTTTTCTTTGAGCTTTTTAATCCCACGTGCAACCGCCAGCAGATTTAAATCATGATTACCAAGGACTGTTGCAGCATTGCCTTGTTCGCATAATTTTTTGATAAAACGTATTGCACCCACTGAATTTTCACCACGGGCGATTAAATCGCCCGCAAACCAAATAAAATCTTGATCAGCATCGAATTGGATTTCTTTGAGTAGTGCTTTCAGTGCTTCAAAACACCCTTGTACGTCGCCAATCACATAATTATATCTAACTTTTTCCAGTGCCATTTAAGCCACCATTTGGTCAGATAATGCAACAAACTGAGCCAATGTTAAGGTTTCTGGACGTGCCATTGGATCTACACCAGCATTTTCAAAACCGTCTTCAACCAACATGCCTTTTAAGCTATTACGTAATGTTTTTCGGCGTTGTGTAAACACATGCGATACTAAACGTGCCAAAGCTTTTTCACTTTTAGCAACAATCGGTTTAGTTGCATATGGCTCTAAACGAAATACCGCAGACGTTACTTTTGGTGGTGGATTGAATGATCCCGGTGGTACTTCAAACAAGAAAGTAGGTTTGCAAAAGTATTGAATCATGACTGACAAACGACCATACTCTTTGGTGTTTGGAGATGCTGTAATACGATCAACCACTTCTTTTTGCAACATAAAATGCATGTCTTTGACTTTGTCACCAAATTCCAAGAGATGAAAAAGCAAAGGTGTTGAAATATTATAAGGTAGGTTTCCGACTACACGTAAAGGACGACCTTCCTGAAATAATTCAGTAAAATCATATTTTAATGCATCAGTTTCAATGATAGTTAGACGTTCAGGATGTGGTACTCGACCCGGTAAGCCTGCTGCCAAGTCACGATCCAGCTCTAGCACAGTCAAAGCATCACATTCACCATTTAAAGGCGAAGTTAAAGCAGCTAAACCTGGCCCAATTTCAACAATATTTTCTCCTGCTCGCGGGGCGACAGAACGAACAATTTTGGCAATCACACGTTGGTCATGTAAGAAGTTTTGTCCAAAACGCTTGCGCGTATGATGCCCTTCATCTTTTGGGTTTAAGGCATTAATTTGATACATAAAAAATATCCAACGTGATAAATAAGGTTGTTTACAACTTAATTCGAACGAGCTAGATCAAGTGCTAAATCGACAGCGACATGCAAACTTGAACTTTTTGCAAGGCCTGTACCTGCAAGGGAGAGCGCAGTACCATGATCGACCGAGGTCCGAATAAAAGGTAAACCTAAAGTAATATTAATGGCTTCGCCAAATCCCTGCGATTTTAACACAGGTAACCCCTGATCGTGATACATCGCTAAAACAGCATCAGTACCTTTTAAATGATCCACAGTAAATAAAGTATCAGCAGGCATACTTAAACTCATGTCTATGCCTTGCGCTCGATAACTTTCAAGTACAGGATTAATCGTATCAATTTCTTCATGACCTAAATAACCACCTTCACCTGCATGAGGATTTAAACCACACACCAAAATACGCGGATGATTAATTTTAAATTTTGTTTTTAAATCATGAATCAGAATATCAATCACCTGATAGAGACGTTGTTTGGTAATGGCATCTGCAACATCCCGCAATGGTAAATGGGTGGTCACTAAAGCGACTCTTAACGTTTTTGTTGCAAGCATCATAACCACACGCTCCACACCCGCAAACTCTTGGTAATATTCTGTATGGCCACTGAAGTGGATCCCTGCATCATTGATAATTGACTTTTGTACTGGCGCTGTAGCAACACCAACACTCAGCCCGCGCATCGCATAGTACGCAGTTCGACGCAATTGCTCGATCACATATGCAGAGTTTTGTGGGTTTAACTCCCCTAAAATAACATCTACAGCTAAAGGAACATGTTCAATATAGACTTGACCTTGAGCCAAACGCTCCGTCTGTCCTTTATACTCAATGAGCTGAACACTTTTGTTTAAAATTTTGGCACGATCCCTCAACATATTGATATCAGCCAATACAACAACTGGACGATCATCAATACGATCTGCCAAATCTAAACAAATATCTGGGCCAATGCCAGCAGGCTCACCACTGGTTATATATAAAGGAAGCATCTAGAACTCTTTTAATAGACCTTGCATAGACAGTATACATCGGTTCTAAATTATCATTTCCAATTCAAGTTCATTTTTTATATCGAATATAACTAAATCACGTAAAAAATGAACCAAAAATATTTCTCAAACCACCTATATAAGACCATTGCAAACAATTTTTATATTTCATCAGACTTAGATGATGGAAACTTAAAATGCTTTAGAGCTGACTTTTAGACGCTGGCCGAGTTTCTGGTTGAGCTTGCTGTTGATCAATCTCAGAGAAATCAAACATCGATTCAACCTCTTTCCCACACTTGGATGGGGCAATATGTTGATCAAAGATTATTCTGACTCGATGGTCTGATTCAACTTTTCCATAGACTGTATATTCGCCACTTCGGCTTTTATCATCATCATCCCCCCATTGCACGACAGCATCGACTTCCTCACCAATAGGGATATGTTGTGTTTGAATAAGTAATCCAACCGCTTGGCAAGGATATGCGGATTGAATTTCTTCACTAAAATCGACCGTCATCCATTTCGCATCCAGAATCGTAACAGGTTCTCCTTGCTGTTGTTTTCTTGCTGCTTTTTCTTCGTTGGTTGTTCCTACTTGTTTTATTTTTTCATTTTCTTCTGTTTTTATTGAATTCAATTGATTGAACTGGGATTTATTTAATTGACTTTGTTTTAACTGGTTTGACTTTAAAGAAAACGGGATCTGTATTTGATTTTTTTGAGCAAGTTTGCTTTCAACGATTTTAGACGGTATCACCTTTTCATTTGGCGCTGTAATAAAATCATGAAATGCTTCTGGTTCACACAAGTCAAAAACTACTCTTGCGATACCATCCGCACCAACAGTCCCTTTTAATTTATATTCGTCTCTATTGTCATTTTCTGGATCATATAGCGTAAGTGGAATCGTTGAGCCTGCAACAATATCTTTTGTAGTCGCTTGAATACCGAAAGGCTGGCAAGTGACAGCCACACCGCCTTTTAATTCTGTAGAAAAATCTTCCGTCATCCATTGAACAGAGATAATCCTGTCTCCAAGATCAGCTTGATTTTGATAATGCACAGGAGCACTTGGATGAAGTTTCGGTAAAGATGATGCCTGATCCAGCAAATCAGCTTGAGCAAAACTAAGGTTTAAGTTGCCTCCACCCAATATCAGTAGAAGGAATTTTATTGAATTTATTATTTTCATTTTTGCCTGACTTATTTTCTTTATATCACTTTTATTATTCATGAAGTCCGTCACAATTCCAATATAAATCAGAAAACCTTACAACATTTTATCCAAACTAAGCTTTGCTTTTGGCTACGTTTATCAATATAATGATGCGCTTGAAATTCAATATTTCAATTGCGACTCTAACTCTTTTCAGATAGAATTCGCACTCCTTTTTGTTTGGACAGATTCCATAGTCCAAACCAACTATAATAGGTAGTGGTTTAATGAAAACTCTCAGCGCTAAGCCAGCTGAAGTTCAACACGACTGGTATGTTGTTGATGCTTCTGGCAAAACTTTAGGTCGCCTTGCGACTGAAATCGCTCGTCGTTTACGCGGTAAACACAAAACTTCTTATACGCCTCACGTTGACACTGGTGACTACATCGTTGTGATCAATGCTGAACAAGTACAAGTGACTGGTAAAAAATCACTTGATAAGAAATACTATCGCCACACTGGTTTCCCTGGTGGTATTCGTGAAACTAATTTTGAAAAATTAGTTGCTCACAAACCAGAAGAAATCTTCGAACGTGCTGTAAAAGGCATGTTGCCAAAAGGTCCTCTTGGTTACGCGATGATCAAGAAAATGAAAGTGTACGCTGGTACTGAGCATCCTCATACTGCTCAACAGCCACAAGTTTTGGACATCTAAGGGATACAGCACATGGCTACTAACTATGGTACAGGTCGCCGTAAGACCGCAACTGCACGTGTTTTCCTATCAGCTGGTACTGGTAAACTCGTAATCAACAACCGCACTCTTGAACAGTATTTCGGTCGTGAAACTGCTCGTATGGTTGTTCGTCAACCACTTGAGCTTTTAGAAGTTACTGAAAAATTTGACCTTTACATCACTGTTGCTGGTGGTGGTATCGGTGGTCAAGCAGGCGCTATCCGTCACGGTATTACTCGTGCATTGATCGCTTCTGATGAGACTTTAAAACCTGCTCTTCGTCAAGCTGGTTTCGTTACTCGTGATGCTCGTGAAGTTGAACGTAAGAAACTTGGTTTACGTAAAGCTCGTAAACGTCCTCAATTCTCTAAACGTTAATTCGTTTACCGAATCGGACAAAAAACCTCGGCATTTGCCGAGGTTTTTTTATGGGTTAACTATTTGAAGTTATTTTGTTTTATCTCGTTTAGAGCAGTCCATGACAGCGTCAGAAATCCCATCGGCAGCTTTTGATTCTGTAATCGTACAGCCATTTTCCTGATAAGTTCGAGTTTCCTTAGAGAACTTATGATCTTTCGGAAGCGGTGCATTACACGGCTTATCGGTCTTTACATTGACCATTTTCACGGGTCCATCATTGTAGATCGTCACCTTACAACCTTTTACAACATATTCTTGTTTGATCCCACCATACATTTCTTCTTCAGAAGCAGCAGACGCAACATCACAGGCCTCATCAGCACTACATAAGGTTCCTCCTCCAGCCACTTCTGCTCCTGCAGCTTCGATTGCTTCAGTGGCAGCCTCTTGTACTTGAGTATCCAAAGGTTGCATCTTTGCATATGTATTTGAAATACCCATCATTAACAGCAATGCCAACGCCAATTTACTGTGCTTATTTATTAAATTCATAGGTTTATCCTTGTTTCCTATCTATTTGATAGCAATACCCACCATAAGCTTATTAAAGTTAAGATGATTTTATTGTCTATTTTTAGTATTCTACTCTATTCACTTCACTTAGTTTTTGGAATATGCCTGTCGAAAATGCGCCTCAACAAGGGATTACATTGTATAGCCACGAGGATGACTTTCGTTCACATTGGATTAGATTTCTTCTTGTAGAAAAACAAATTAAACATACCTTAATCATTGCCGAAGAAGATGATGAAGATTTAGCCAGTTTAAATCCATATAATCAACTACCTATGCTGATTGAAAACGATTTAAAGCTGTTTAATACTAGTATTATTTCTGAATACTTAGATGACCGTTATCGACAAAACAAACTTTATGCGGATGCCCCAGCACCACGCGCAGAGCAAAGACAGTATATTTGGCGCTTTGAACAAGATTGGCTTAAACTTGCAGACATTATGCTACGCCACCCAGATACACTTAATGAAGCTGCAAAAAAGAATGCACAAAAACAATTAAAAGATACTTTGGTATCCCTGACCCCACTGTTTCAACATTATCCTTATTTTATGTCTGAAAACTTTACAATTTTAGATTGCATGTTAGCGCCAATTTTCATACGGTTAAAACATATGGGAATTGAATTACCGAAACAGCAATCTCGTCCAATTTTATTATATTGCCAACGGATTTTTAGCCGCCCTGCTTTTTTAAAGTCGATGACTTTTAAAGAGAAACACAGATATAGTGAATTTTTGGCAAAATTCTAGATCGCAAATCAATAGAGTATTTTTTAATGTCTGAACAAGAATTGAACTTAACCCCAACTCGACCATACCTTGCACGCGCAATATATGAATGGATTTGCGACAACAATTTAACGCCATACTTACTTGTTGACGCAACTAAACCCTATACCGATGTACCACAACAATTTGTACAAGATGGACAAATTGTATTGAACATCGCACCACATTCTGTACATATGTTAAATATGACCAATGAAGCAATTACCTTCTCTGCTCGTTTTAGCGGCGCATCCAAAGATATTTATGTGCCTATAAATGCGGTATTAGGCTTGTATGCACGTGAAAATGGACAAGGATTATTCTTTGATCCAGATGAATATGCCAATGTGCAAATTGATGAAGATGTTTTAGAATCAAATACAAGTGAAGAAGTAGAAACTAAAACTGAGGCACCAAAGAAAAAACCAAGTTTAAGAATTTTAGAATAGAACAAGGAGAACTGAATGGCTTTTGATCTCGTACAATACTTTGCTGAGCAGATAAAGATTCAAAAGCCTCAGCTATTATCTCAATTAGAGCCTGCCCAACGTATTGCACATATTGAAGAACTCAATGCTTTAACCTTGGGTAAACTCATTACGCTATGGCGTAAGGATGATGATGCTTTATATCAAGAAATTCTTTCGCAAGATCAGTTATACAGCCAAGAAATTTCTCGACACCTCACCACCTCTACTCAGAATAAATCCAGTTTAGATAAATCTATACTTGAACCCGTAACAACGGAAATTCTTGAACTACAGCTTGCTGAATTAAAGCAACTTGAAACAGCAGGAAGTTTAGGTAAGCGAGGTCTTCGAGAATTAGTGATTGGGCAAATTGAGCACCTATCGGGTCAGGCAAAAGATTGGGTTTGGTCAACAAACGAACTAACCGAACTGATTGGCTCTCAACCTGTGCCTGAAGAAGAGATATCATTAGATGAAACGATGAAGGAGTTTAATCAAATGGTCAATGTTCAAAAAGTAGATCTTCATACTGATCACAAAGAAGTCATAGTAACCGAAACCGCAAATCCAACTTGGGCTAAAATTGCAGAACCTGTGGTAGCACTTGTGGTTTTATATATTCTTTTTGAAGCAGCGACGAAGCTTTTTGCTTAATTTAGTTTGATAATCAAAAATTATAAAAAGCGATCGAAATGATCGCTTTTTTTCATGTAAAAAATACTTAAGTAATTTTAATCATTTCATGTGATTAAAATCACAGTAATAATATTATAAATGATAAAACATGCACAAACATAATAAATATTTAATTTACTATTAAGTTAAGCTTTTATTGATAAAAATAACTAAGCAATTTATTTAACTTTGAGATAGATTTTTTATAATAACTAATGTTAATTTAAAGCAATGAAACTCTCTAAACTTTAAGAAAAATTAACAGTTTACACAGGAGGATAATAATGTAAGAAATATACTGATTAAATGCCAAGCAATTAAACATTAAAAAAATGATTTTACTGGAAAAAGAACAAATCTAGCGTTAACTTAAACTAATTACGACCGTTAAAAAACAGTTTACACTTTAATTTTTTAATATTAGATAAGTGATATTATGAACAATCAATGTATCAATATCGCAATTTCAGGCTTAGGTTTAACCACCTCTGACGATCTTAAAATAAGGCTTAGAAAAATTTTACCAACCAATATTGGTATAAATTGGACAAGTGTTTCAGATCAAAATATAAAATGTATTTTGATCAATGAGCAGTTTTTTGAAAACAATAATATCCAGAATATTATCCAAAATAAAAATATTCCTTATTTGAAAATTTCAAAACATAGTGAACATAAAGAAAGTGCTGAAGATAATTTACTCTGCATCCCTATTTATGACGAATTCACACTGAAAAACTGGGTCAACATCAAATTACTGCATAAGACTGAAATAGAACAATCTGAACTTAGCCAAATTTCAGATGATGAAGCTGATGATCAACTTGAAATCAAAGAAATTGATTTTTTTGCAGCGCTTTTCCATCACGACAGTCGTAAAGTCATTTTAAATGATCATCTCGGCACGATTGCGATTATCGACCATCATGCGCATCTGGCATGGCTTGAAGCAACTCGTGAAGAATACCAAACAGATCGCTCGATACACTATACGGCAGCAGTCACTGCGGATTTTATAAAAGTTTCACGTAAACGACAATTCAATTTAGAAAATTGGTTATTTAACCTGATTTGGACAAATCCCAATTTAATTACTGTACCTGAAGCTGATAAACATTATCGTCTCAAATTTTGGATTCAACCCAATGAGTTGGATAAGAAATTACTGCTACAACTAAGTGCATGCTTTATTTCTGGGGCAGAAATCCAACATGTCTCAGACAAACTCAACATTCCAGTCGCAACCGTGCAACACTTTGTTGCTGCGAATTTAGCCATCCATAACGCTGAACTGATTTCAGCAAAAGAAAGTCGATTTGATAAAACACCAAGTGATACTGAGCAAACGGAAGAAAAAGGGATTTTAAAAAGCTTTTTTAACAAATTAAAAAGTCGATTTAAATTTTAAGGGATAAATCTACGATGATTATTCAGAAGTACAAAATTGTTTTTGCTGGTTCAATGGGGGCAGGTAAAACTGAAGCGATTAAATCTTTATCAGAAATACCTGTATTAGCAACAGAAGCATTTAACACCGATGATCGTAGCCATAAAAAACTAAACACAACCGTGGGAATCGATTATGGCGAAGTAACCCTTGATGATGGCAGTAAAGTTGGGCTGTATGGCACACCAGGACAAGGTCGCTTTGACTTTATGTGGGGCGTGATATGCAAAGGCGCGATTGGTACGATTTTGTTGATTGATCATAGCTTAGCAACACCCTTAGATGAACTTGAATACTACCTCAATATTTTTAAACAGTATGGTGAAAACATTGTGATTGGAGTCACCCATATCGATGATGATATGAATAAGCCAACGCACCAATACCGTCAATGGTTGATGGAACGCGATCTAAATTTACCTGTGTTTTTTATTGATGCACGCAAGAAAGCCGATGTGTTATTGCTGTTAGAAACCTTAATCACCACATTAGAAGTAAAATATTTATAGGCTATTGATCAGTATTCACTTGCAGCAGATCTACTAATGGAATCCCCAAAAGAAGTTATTTAAGTAATGAAATAATTACAGATTAAAATTCTGCCGTGAGCGAATAAAATATTGAAACTTATCTCTATTCATATAATTGTATGAATTGCCATTTATGGCTTGCTCTAGGTCGGTACATTAATGCATACCTATACTGCGGCATCTTAACAATCTGTATGATTTTTAGCTTCTTATTGATAATTTCTTAATTGCTTTGTCGGTAAGTTAATGAGATCAAATAAATGGAATTTTACGGTATAATTTTCATGGAATTTTTCAGGATGAGCGGGAAAACAACTCTGGTTTACTTCAACTATTAAAACTTTGTAAGTTTTAATCCTATTGCCTATAAACTTCTGATTTATAGCGTCCTAAGCCGAATCGAGACCTTGTGGGTAAGTACTACACTCACGTTGTACGTAACTGGTAGCAATCTACTCTTTTCGATCCCTTACATCCTTGAGATAAATATTAACGAAATCGGTTCGGAATTATTTTCCTAAGATTAAGATTTTCTCGTGAAATTTAGAATTATTTTCCAAAATCAATCACAATCTAAGGATTTTTTATCTTTTATATTTCTAAAATGATTTTTTATTGCAAACTCATTTAAAAAATCGAGAATATATTTCTGTTCTTATCAACAAAGCCACCAACTCAAAAGAGCCGTAACGCTCAAAAGCTTTTTCTGTATTTTTAATCTTTCACTCGCCCTTTTTTACTTCTCTTTTATTCATTTCTGATAATAAATCCAATTGAATTTCCTGAATTTTTGCCAGTTTATCCCACTGATGAATGAGTAAATGATCTATTTTTTCATGTAAATGACGGATTTCTAATTCAGCTTTTAAATTGACTTGATAATCATTTTGGGAGCGTATACGATCTTTGGCTTCTTGACGGTTTTGACTCATCATAATAATTGGTGCTTGTACTGCAGCAAGACAAGATAAAATAAGATTTAATAGAATAAACGGATAAGGATCAGCAGGTTGTTTTACGATCACAACTGTGTTTAATAAAATCCAAACAACTAAAAAGAGCATAAAACAAATTAAAAACGTCCAACTTCCGCCAAAAGTTGCAATTTTATCTGCGAGCCTTTCCCCAATGGTCCATTTTTTTTCAAGTTGTGTTTCAGTATTTTTTGTTATTAATTCATGCTGTTGCATACTATTAAGCACTTCATACTCTAGGTTTGACACCTCCCCCTGCTCCGATTGAAGCAAAGATTGCACATACTGCATACGATATTTGGTTAAATCTAATTTACAAATATAATCCTGCGCAGACCAATTGGGAAAATCTCGTGCAATTTCTTCAGTAATAACCTTACGTATAGCCCCGAGCGGAACAACATTCGCATGTGAAAAAGTTTGATTACATATTAAGCAAATATGATTTTCATTTTTATCATTCATTACACTACTCTTTATCATTGTTTGGTTTCAATATCTTTCATTATTTGAATAAAGTATAGAACTTATTTTAATGGGATGCTGAGATGAAATCATTTTGCTTTAATGTATTTTTCTGATGTTTTGAATAGGCTTAATTGATGAATCTAATTTGAGATTTTCACATTATTTTTATCGAATTTTTCAGGATGAGTGGGAAAACAACTCTGGTTTACTTCAACTATTAAAACTTGGTAAGTTTTAATCCTATTGCCTATAAACTTATGGTTTATAGCGTCCTAAGCCGAATCGAGACCTTGTGGGTAAGTACTGCACTCACGTTGTACGCAACTGGCAGCAATCTACTCTTTTCGATCCCTTACATCCTTGAGATAAATATTAGCCAAATCGACTCGGGATTATTTTCCTAAGATAGATTAATTTTTTTATTTTTTAGGAAAATTTTCCTTTAAAAGTTACTTAATAAAGAAAATTTTTCAACAAAGCTTATTTAATGATTTTTTATTGCATAAATTTTAAAAAAAATGCAAATTTATAAATTTGCATTTTAGTCATTCTATTTCAATGATCACACGCTTTAATCTGCTAACTTAAGGCGCATCTTTTAGCGAGGTTGTTTTACTATCACGCAAAATATCTTCCAAGCCTTGGGTATCCTGATTTAAAAATGCAGTTAAACTCGCTTTTACCTGTTCAAGTGTACTGTGTTTGATTGCAAATACTTCTTTATTTTTTCGTGTCATCAAGCCAAACAATTCGCGTTGTGGGAAAATCAATTTGATATTGCTTTCTATCTTAAATTCAAAATTCTCACTTTTTGCATAAGCATTTAATGTAATTTTTAAAAATGCTTCTGACGCTGAGTTCAACACTGTAAAAATAGTGTTTCGACCATCCAATTGTAATTGCAAAACGCGTTGACGGCGCCAACTGATACTTTCAAATTTCGCCAATATCTCAGCAATGTCTAAATCGCTCTCTTGCTCCATCTCACGCTCATCGGCGTGATTAGGATACTGAATTTGAATTTCAAACTTGTTCATTATTTTATAACGCATACCCTTAAAATCTATTTGTAGTGTAACAACACTCTTTAAAATTAATAGCGACTCCAATAAAAAAATTATAAATTAATCATTGATTTTAAATTACAAATTGTAAAATTTATCACTATATTTAATTTTTATATGCACTAGGTGTATTTTATCTCTTGGTCAAACAATCAAGCCCGTTTATTCTTTTTTACAGATCAAGAAGGAAGCTCAAGCTTCCTTATTTTATATAGAAGATGTCAATCTCTAGTCGTTATGCCAAACGATGCTCTTGTAGCATTTTTTTATGCATCAATTGTCGATATTGTTCTGTCATCTCGTCGATTTGACCGTTTAGGAATAAGCTGAGCTGTTCTGAAACTTGTGATTGGTTTAAGTTTTTATACACCACATCATATTTCTTTTTACGTGTTAAAAGCCCCAAAAATTCTTTACTTTCAACAACCAGTTGAATATTGCTATCGATCTGAAAAACAGGGTCTGCTTTACTCGAGTGTGTATTTAACTGGATATGTAAATAAAGTTCTGTCTCCGTGTCCTGTACAGCAAAGGAAATATCAGAATTTTCAACTTGCCCCTGCGTCAGGAATAAACGGCGCCAATTGATCGCATAAAATTTTGCACGAATTTGCTCAATGTCCTCTACCTCAAATGATACGATATCTTGTGCAGGCAAATTGATCTCGACCTCGAACTTTCTCATTGTTCTCACCTATCCATGTGATGTTTATATTATGAGCTATTAATAGCATTTATATTTTTGTTTTAAAACAAATATTTATGTTAAATCATTAAAATTTATTACTTTTTATCAAATACACATCACAAAAATCAGATTATTTATTGATGAAGTTTTTATTAATTTTTCTATTTTTATATCAAACAGTAAAAAGTATCAGCATACTTTTAATCCCCAAGTTATTTTTAAAACGATGAGTCAGCATAAGCTTTCATCGTGACTTCAAACAATTGACGTTTAAAATATACATTTCAATTGAATAGATATACGCTCTATTCCTTTTAATGTTATGCAGATCCACCACATAAAGATGGAACTGCAGGTAAAATTGGTGATGGTTAAAGGCTATGAGCTTCTTAACAACAGCAAATACATCCCTTGATTTTTTCACGAGGCCAATTCATCTTTGCTCGTTTAATTGCCAGCTCACTTGTCGCAAAAAATCCCAGTAGATTTTGATTTTCCGCCTTAGGTAAATGCTCACAAGCTTTGCTTGCATTGTGTACCTCGTATACACCATTGACTTGCGCATTTACATTGATAATAAATTTGTCCATCATAAAAGTTTCCCCCAATACTCTTAAAAAGACCTTGAGATTAAATCCATAAAAACGATGTTTTTATCAATCCCATAACAAAAGTATGCCTTTAAGGTGCAAAAATCAATCTCTCTTTTATTGATTTATTGTTGGGGAAATTTGTCTTTGTATTCGATTTAGAGTGAATCAAATTTTATGTCAAAAAACAGAAAACACTTAATCCAATTTAATGACTCAACCCAATTGAATTGAGTCATTATCCTCTTTTAATCTTGATAAACACTTGTTTCACAAATGCTAAAACACACTAACTACAATGGATGAACAACGCTTTCTTGTTTTTTCTTTCTTAACCAGCGAACCGCTAGCACCATCAAAATAATACCAACAATCACCACCAATACAGGAACGATAAGTGATAATACCGATACCACGATTGCCCCAATCCATTCACCTGTAGACACCAAAGGATTGGCTATTCCACCTGTCGTTGCAGTAGATACACCACGAACCGCAACCGTGCCCATTTGTACAGCTGTTGCTGTACCACCACCAACGATAATCGCAGCCGCCCAACTTGCAAACTGTGACATTTCACCTGTACTGACCGCCATGGTGGTTAATGTTCCAGCCACCATCGCTGCTGGCGTGGCAATAGTATCTAAAGCATTGTCGACCCAAGGAATATAGTACGCGCCAATTTCACAAATAGTCGCGACAGCTAAACCAATACATACCGATGGTATCGCTAACCACTCAAAACCTTTCATTGGCTCAAACCAGCCCATCAGTGATGCAACACTCATCACCAATAACGGTACAAATACACGAAAACCGCAGGCGGCACTTAAACCAATGCCAATACATAAACTCAGGATTGTTTCCATAATGATTTATCTGCCTTTTTCTCGTTATCTTTTCAACTATTATTAAATTAACAAAAAGCCCTATCACTGGATAGGGCTTTTGCTTAAAACAGGGAGTATCTGTTTTATCTGTGCGGCTTAGCAATCTTATTTTTTAAATTGATTGCCAAGGCATTTGGTACACTGGGGTAAACGATCTGTACCAATTTCTAAGTAAGTGCGATGTCCGCATTGGACACAAAAATAGAAGCCTGTTCCGGGTTTTTCGCCAGCAGTAACCATTTTTGTTCTCCATAGGTTTTAGAAATGGTGAATAAAGTATAGCCATATTTTGATGTATGTCTACTGTCTATTTCTAAAAATGATGGTGTCATTTTTGCAAGAAATGATTTCAAAAGAGAAATTTATGGTTTTTGAGAGCTACTGCTTAATCATTAAATAGCGCAAACCATTTAAAGCTCTTCTCTTTCTTGAGGTGGTTCATCTGTTCTTTCTTCCTCATAAAAATCATCAGGCATCTGTGACAATACGTTTAAAAGACGCTCAGCTGTGATTGATTCATCAGAATTTACCGTATCACTTTGAGTTTTTCGTAATAAAGACATTTTATTCCCCAAATAAAAACCCCACTGAACAGTAGGGATTTTTTTCAACAATTTCAATTCCTTTTTTCCTTAATCGCCCCCCCTGCGAAGTAATACTTCTCATCTTTAAAAAGAGAAGAACTCCCTCCTTTTTCAAAGGAGGGTTGGGGGAGGATTTAAAGAATAGAATTCAATTAAGCCACTTGCCCTTCCAAGAAATCCTGTGCAAAGCGTTGTAATACCCCACCCGCTTCATACACATGCACTTCTTCTTCAGTATCCAAACGACAAGTTACAGGAACTTCAATCACTTCATTCTTACCATCAACCGTGGCACGCTCAATCACCAAAGTTAAGTCTGTACGTGGTGCAATATTGCCAATCACACTATACAGCTCAGTACCATCAAGCTTTAAGGTTTTACGGTCAGTGCCCGCTTTAAACTCAAGTGGTAACACCCCCATACCAACAAGGTTAGTACGGTGGATACGCTCAAAGCCTTCAGCCACAATCGCTTCAACCCCAGCAAGACGAACACCTTTCGCAGCCCAGTCACGGCTAGAGCCTTGACCATAATCCTTACCAGCAATGATGATCAGTGGTTGCTTACGATTCATATAAATCTCAATTGCTTCCCACATACGCATCACTTCGCCTTCTGGCTCAACACGCGCTTTAGAACCTTGCTTAATGGTACCGTCAGAACGAACCACCATTTCATTAAACAGTTTTGGGTTGGCAAAAGTTGCACGTTGCGCGGTCAAATGGTCACCACGATGCGTTGCATACGAGTTAAAGTCTTCTTCAGGTACGCCCATTTTATGCAGATATTCACCCGCTGCCGAATCCATCATAATTGCATTCGATGGTGATAAATGATCCGTGGTGATGTTGTCAGGTAAGATTGCAAGTGGACGCATATTTGACAATGTACGTGGTGCAGCCAAAGCCCCTTCCCAATACGGTGGACGGCGAATATAAGTACTTTGCGGACGCCAATCGTATAACGGGCTTTCTGATTTTTCTGTCACACCCAAATCAAACATCGGGATATACACTTTACGGAACTGTTCTGGTTTTACAGACTCTTTAACCAACGCATCAATTTCAGCATCAGATGGCCAAACGTCTTTTAGATAAACTGGATTACCGTCTTTGTCATTGCCCAATGAATCCGTTTCAATATCAAAACGAATTGTGCCTGCAATTGCATAAGCCACCACCAACGGGGGTGAAGCCAAGAATGCTTGTTTTGCATAAGGATGAATACGACCATCAAAGTTACGGTTACCTGAAAGTACCGCAGTGGCATACAAATCACGATCAATAATTTCTTGCTGAATCTTTGGATCTAAAGCACCAGACATACCGTTACACGTCGTACATGCGTAGGCCACGATACCAAAACCAAGCTTTTCTAAATCCTCAAGTACGCCAGCTTCTTCAAGGTAAAGTGCAGCAGCTTTAGAACCTGGTGCAAATGATGATTTCACCCAAGGTTTACGCACTAAGCCCAATTCATTTGCTTTACGCGCCAACAAACCCGCAGCAACTGTATTACGAGGGTTTGAGGTATTGGTACAAGAGGTAATCGCGGCAATAATGATTGCACCATCAGGCATTAAACCATCAGTACGGTTTTCAACCACGCCTGCAATACCTTTTTCTTTTAAATCTGCTGTTGATACACGTGCATGTGGGTTTGATGGACCTGCAATATTACGTGTTACGGTTGAAAGATCGAAACGAAGTACCCGAGGGTATTCTGCTTGTTGCATATCTGATGCCCAAAGACCAATTTCTTTGGCATAACTTTCTACCAATTTGATTTGGTCTGATTCACGACCAGTCAAGGTTAAATAATCAATGGTGTTCTGGTCGATATAGAACATTGCCGCAGTTGCGCCATATTCTGGAGTCATATTGGAAATCGTTGCACGATCTCCTACAGACATACTGTCCGCACCTTCACCAAAGAATTCTAAATATGCACCCACTACACGTTCTTTACGCAAGAATTCTGTCAGCGCTAAAACGATATCTGTTGCCGTGATACCAGCTTTACGCTGTCCCACCAATTCCACACCAATTATGTCTGGAAGACGCATCCAAGATGCACGACCCAGCATGACATTTTCAGCTTCCAAACCACCAACACCGATAGAAATTACACCCAACGCATCTGTATGTGGCGTATGTGAATCGGTACCGACACAAGTATCTGGAAATGCGATACCTTCACGGTTTTGAATCACTGGAGACATTTTCTCCAAGTTGATTTGGTGCATGATGCCATTCCCTGCTGGGATCACATCGACATTTTCAAACGCTGTTTTGGTCCATTCAATAAAGTGAAAACGGTCTTCATTACGACGGTCTTCTACAGCACGGTTTTTTTCAAATGCATCTGGATCAAAGCCACCGTATTCCACCGCCAATGAGTGGTCAACGATCAACTGTGTTGGTACAACAGGATTAACTTTAGCAGGGTCACCGCCTTGATCTGCAATCGCATCACGTAAACCTGCAAGGTCGACTAATGCCGTCTGTCCAAGGATGTCGTGACATACCACACGTGCTGGATACCAAGGGAAATCATGGTCTTGTTTACGATTAATCAGTTCTCTTAAAGACTGTTCGAGAATGGCTGGATCACAACGGCGTACCAGCTGTTCAGCCAAGACTTTTGAAGTGTATGGAAGTTTTGCATATGCGCCTTGCTGGATGTCTTCTACGGCTTGACGCACATCGAAGTATTCGAGCTGGGTACCTTGCAGTGGTTTACGATAGTTGTTATTCATTAGTTTTGTGCCTCTTGCATCATTTTGTACTGCGTGTCTAATGATTGGCATAGTACACTGTCGAAAACCCATTTCCCAAATCGTTTATATTTCATACACTTAGATATAAAAACAGGGGTTTTTGAAATATTTAGTAACAACTTCATTAAAATATTTGCACTAAATCTGCTTTTTTTTGAAAAATAGCGGAAAATAACATTAATTCTTTAGTATTAGATTTAAGATAAGCGAGCAATTCATGAGCGATCTAGCTTTCTCCTCATTTACCTTGATTGGTGTTGATGCAATCAAATTTCTACAAGGTCAAGTGACTGTAAACGTTGAAGCTTTGGCTGAAAATATCACCCAATACACTGCGATTTGTGATCTTAAAGGTCGTATCCATTTTGGCTTATGGCTTAAAAAAATTAATCCTGAACATTTAGAGATTGTTACGACTCAAGATCAAGCCGAAGAATTTGCCAAACATATTAAAAAATACGGCGCTTTTTCTAAAATGAAGCTTGAAGAAACTGGACAAGTTTTTCCAACATTGAATGGTTCAACGACTGATTTTTCTGCTACAGAAACCAATATTTCAGTATGGCAAATCGCTGCAATTCAAACTGGTCAGGCTTATATAAATCAAGCTATTGAACATGTATTTCAACCACAAGAATTACGCTTACACCAACGTGAAGGAATTAATTATGACAAAGGCTGTTATCTTGGTCAGGAAGTGATTGCACGCCTCTGGTTTAAGGCAAAACCAAAAGCATGGTTACATGTCATTCAAGGTACAGGTTCTGCCCCTGCTCAAGCTGAACAATTGAATAAAGGTGTTCAAGTGGTAAATAGTGCAGCATTTGAAAATGGTTATATTGCGCTTGTGGTTGCCCGTCCTGATGCTTTAGAAGAGTTAGATGTGACTGTTTTAGCATTACCTGAAAGCTTAAGTGGTGATGTGGCGAGACCGCAGTAATTTCTCAAAATTGTCTACAATAATAAACCTACAACCTTGTAGGTTTATTTAGAGAATAAAATGATTGAGTCAATCAAAACAACTTTAACATTAGCAATTGGTTAGCTTCATTTTCATAGATGAATACTTTCCGGTCTAATACTGCTTCCAAAGATTTATCGACAATTTATATTTTTACTTTCACCTGAATTTTTTATTCTCAGCCATGTTCTTTTAACTAACGCCTAAATTTTTAGAAAAGTTCAAAATTTAGGAAGATGCTTTTTGCCGAACATAATAAATCACACCGCTCTTATCATCAGAGAAATAAAATGAATTTTCATCTACTCGATAAATATCACAAGGGCGACCATAGATATTTTTGCCCACTAAAAAACCATCCATAAATGTCTGTAGTTTTTGCCCTTTACGCATAATGACAATTTTATAGCCATGACCAATTGTGGCATCGGTAGAACCATGTAAAGCAACTAAAAAAGAATTTTTGATGGTGTCATCCGTATCGGGATGATCAAAATAGTCAAAACCAAGTGCAGATGAATGCGCTGGGAAATAGGCATAAGGAGGCAATACATTTTTGCAAGCTGACGGACGTTTAAATTTTGGATCTGCCAAAATTTTTCCATTCGACGAATAACATGAAGCCCAGCCATAATCTGCATCACGTTTGAGTGCATAAAAAGTTTCATCAGGCTTATTTTTACCCAAATGATCCACACCTTGATTGGTGGCAAATAAAAAATTACCAACCCATTTCAAACCGACTGCATTGCGTAAACCTGTAGCAAAAATCTTTTGTTGCGAACCATCGGGATTCATTTCTAATACTGTTGCCCGAACTTTTTCTTTCTCGGTACAAGCATTGCAGCTTGAGCCGACAGAAACATAAATTTTCCCGTTCCCACCCACAGCAATTGTTCGCGTTAGATGCCAACCACCATATTTATAACTTAAACCGTAGTCAGGAAAAGTTACTAAAACTTCGGCTTTATCGGTTGGTTTAATTTCACCTTTGGTAAATTTTCGTCGGGTCAGTTGATTAGTTTCCGCTAAATACAACCAATCTTGTCCTGAAGAATCTGTATAAAATTGAACTGAATTAGGATTCTTCAACCCCGTCATATAAGGAATAATTTTGCCGAATTTTCCCGTTTCAGGGTTCCATTCATCCAAAATATAAACGATGCCTTTTTTATTATCAGTCAAATCGTGCATATCTGTTACAAACATTCTGCCATCAGGAGCTTTGCTAAAAAAACGAACTCGCTTTAAGCCCTCAGCCGCTGGAATAATTTCGTAATTTGCTGGAAGATTTAAAGAAAAGCGCTTCCCATTTTTTAACTTAACCTGCTGAGGCACAAGATTTGGCTGTTGAGCTAAAATCCCCATTGAACAAACTAAACTTATGAATAAGATTGACAGTACTTTCATCATAGATACGTCTCGATTAATCTTAGGAAAAACAGCCTTCTTTTTTATATTATATAACTTGAAGCACGAGTATATAGTCAAATAATTTTGCTAGAAAAATACAAAGATCATCTAGATACAAGCCATTGTTTTATATTGTTTTTAGCCAAGCTCCGAATGTATCCTTGCAGTGGATTAAAGCATTCACTCTCATTCTACGGCACACAGCGCATCAAAAAACAGAACTAAGAAAATAAACAATGACAACATCAAAAGTTATTACTTTAGAAAGCCCTAACCACCATCAATACAGAGGTAGAGGGCTCATCCAAGTGCTTAAAATATTTTTATAGCCCAATTGAACAGTTCACTAATTTTCAATGGATATTAAAACCCATGAAATAATTTATTCATGTCTTTACACAAATAATCCTTAAAATGAAATGCTCGTGCATGTTTTGCATCAAACTTTGCCGTCTGACCATCCTTTTCAAAAATATAAACACGGTCATCCTTACTGACAAGAAACTCACCACCCAGTTTGATCAACAAAGCATCTATCTTATCTTCATCAGCAATACTGTCATCTTGGCTGACTTTGTCATAATTACGTCTAATGCCTTTAATAAACATCATCTACTCGCACGTTCTATTTAGCCAGAATTATACCCTTTTCATTGCCTTTAAAATGGCTCTAAATAAACATTATCAAAATCATTCAGCTTGTTTAACCCGATAAATACTTATAAAATAGCCCAATCATGTGTTATCGCGGCTGCTGAACCCGATCAACTCATGAGTTTTATCTATGGACATTACACAACAATATTTTGAAAATGAATTAAACCGCAATCGCGCTTGGAGACGTAAGGTAAATTATTTACACCGTGGTCGAGATTGCAGACATACTTCAACCCTTTGGAAACCAGAAAAAGACTGGAAATTACTTTGGAACAGATCGTTAAAAAGATCTCGCTCGAAACAATTAAGAATTGAATATCCACGTATTTCTTCTGCCAAAAGACGAAAACAAGCACAATATGATTTTTGGAAGACTGCTGATTGAATACCCTTTTTATTTGTAGTCGTAACCAATGGCGTAGCCCCACTGCCGAGCGTGTCTTTGCAGTGGGCTATGGCATTTCCACACGTTCCGCTGGAACAAGTAAACACGCCAAACATCGTATTTCTGTCAAAGATATTGCTTGGGCAGATATGATTTTTGTCATGGAGCAAAAACATAAACAAAATATCAAAGAGAAATTCCCCAACCAGTTACAACATAAAAAAGTCATGGTATTGGATATTCCAGACGATTATCACTATATGGATGAAGAGTTAATTGAAATTTTAACAGAGGCTATGCAACCCTATTTGCCTTAAATGCTAAAGTCGTTGCCATCAATCTGTATGACCAATTCATAATCAAAATGATGACGAAACAACCTTAAATTGCCATAACTCAACCCGATCAATATTTAACAATAAAATAAATGATGCAGAATCCACTAAAAGTATTTTCTATCCTTAAAACCTTCATGCTTATCTTAGTGATATGCGCGCTTCTGTTCAGCTTTAGTTTTATATTTAGATTTTCTGACTCAAATTCAGATGAGATTCCTTTTACTGCGACTACAGAAAAACTTGGGATATTTGAAAAATATAACAACCAAATCTATGCCGCTGTACCCAGCAATGGTGATTATTTGATCCCAGAAGCAGATATTCAAAGTTTTTATTTACCCAATGATAATTACCAATACCGACAACTAGGTGCAGATAAACTACATGTCTATTGTGGCAATATCATCCTAAAAGGTGTGCAACCTCAACAGGTGAAGACCATTGGCGATGGTTATTTTACTGCTGGAAAAGACACTTGGTATTGCTCCCCCTCCACCGAACGAAATAAAGATTTAAGTGCGCTTCGAGAAGTATGGCAAATCATGCAACAAAATTTTGCCCTAGCTTCAAAACCACAAAGTTATCTCCACCCCTATTTTAAACTTGGATCAGGCAATCTGCCTTATCGTGTCAATTCCGGAAATGATACGGCAAGTAATGGGACATTCACCTATTTTCAAGGGAAATTACTTTCAGGAGCCAATCCAGACCAACTCAAACTTGTCTTAGGTGAACGTAACTATGCCTATCGAGCGGATGGAAAAAACGTCTATTACAATAACACCCTGCTCGATTTAAAAGACAATGGAAAGCTTTATAGTATTGAAATAGACGGTTTAAATAACCAATATTATTTGCTCAATCCTGTCGATGGTATGGTCTATGTCAACGAATTTGCCTTTGATCCTCAATATGCGCCTTATCATCTCTTAAGCAAACATGGCGATCATATTAACCATGCTTTGTTTTATAACGACACAGGGATTTATTATTTTGATCTGAATAAGAAAAAAATGCGTCGCGCAGGTGATAGTCCATTTTTAGGCAAAGCATTTAAAGAAATCGCACCGCTGATTTTTTCTGATGGCACACAGCTTCTCTATCTACAAGCCAGTGAATATCGCAGCAATAAAGGATCAGCCTCTTCCAAATCCACCCATATTCTAAAATTAGCTGAACCACTTCATTCCTCATGGCAAAAACTTGGGGATGTAAATTACAACTATGGCAGTGTATGGAAAAATGGCAATGCGTTTTACTATTTTGATCAGTTAGGAAATAGCCAACTGGTTAAGGCCACGATTTATCATATTCGCGACCCACAAACGATTCAAAATTTACTGAGAACTCAACCACGCACTGACGATATTCGACAATGGATTGATGAGCAAAAGATTGTTGAAGCCAAACACACAGAATTGCTCGAAGTAGAGACAACTAACCGCTCAGACAAATATTGGGGTTTGTTTGTTCCGATCATTTTCGTAGCCTTTTTGAGTATGCTGATGTGGATATTTAAACGGTTTAATTTAAATTTTGCCCCATTTTATATACGTAACCATAAACTGATCGTCAGTAATTTGATGATGACCTCGTACCCTTTAGATCAGATCACATGCGTTGAATTTAGTACCCGTATGACAATAGCGAATGGAGCTTATATTGGGCACTTTCAAATTTTACAGCGTAATGGAAAACGCAGCAGAATCTTTAATTTTAGTACGCAATTACGCTTACGGAGTGACTCACAAGTAGAATTAAATCAATATATCCAACAACTCAGAAATGAGTTAACACGCCATGGTATCCAGAATACAATACGAAATTAAGCGTGGTATCAACTGAATATCGCATTGGCAATTACATGATCTCAATATATTTTTGATCTTTATTGAGTGCACAATATCCACATTATTATTTTGAGCTTTAACATGAAAATCTGGTTATCTCTTCTGACTTTGGGTCTTTTTACCTTTTCTTCTGCACATGCAGATATTCAGACTTTACAGCAAAACTTAAAAACCAAATATCCTGAGATTCAGGTGAAATCGGTACAAAACTCACCAATTAAAGATGTTTATGAAGTCTATATGGGTGGGCGTATTGTTTATACCAATGAAGAAGCAAAATATTTCTTTGTCGGCAATTTAATTGATCTTAAAGAACAAAAAAATCTGACTGAAGAACGTATGCAAGCGCTAAAAAGTATTGATGTAAAATCATTACCTTTGAAACAAGCCATTAAGCATGTCAAAGGTAAAGGTGAACGTGTAATCTACGTATTTAGTGATCCTGACTGTCCATATTGCCAACATCTTGAAAAAGAATTAAAAAATATCGACAACTTAACCGTTTACTTATTTTTATACCCAATTACCCGTTTACATCCAAATGCTGAAAGTATTTCACAGCAAATCTGGTGCTCTAAAAACCAGTACCAAGCGTGGGAAGACTATTTAATTGATAAGAAACAACCGACTTCAAACAAGTTATGTACGAACCCAATTGAGAAAAATATTGCTTTAGCAAAATCACTCGAAGTCGATGGTACACCAACATTCTTCTTACAAGATGGCACCCGTATTTCAGGGGCACGTGAAGCAGGCGAAATTGAATTACTCCTCAAAGCAGTAAAATAACAGCCCACAGCCTAGAGAATAAAAAATTTCTCTAGGCTTTAATGTTGTTAAAATATCCTTAATTCTTTCTTATTTATAAATAAATTAAAATTTAAATACACTAACTTATACAATAGGCATGTTTACATTTATAATTTTCAAATTATGATAAAAACGTCCTCAACAATGTTCTCACACCATAAATGGAATTATGTTGAAATTAAAACAAGGTATATCGTCAAAATGAAAAAAATTCTATTCGCTACACTACTCAGCTTTTCATGTATTTCTGCATTTGCAGCAGATACAGCTAAAGCGAACATTGACCCTACATTTGCCAAAGCACAAGAGCTAATTCAAGCAAAAAACTATCCTGCGGCGTATCAAGAACTTGAACGTCTTGCAAAGGCTGGCAATGCGCAAGCATTATATAACTTAGGCTATTTAACCCAAACGGGACAAGGTACAACCAAAGACGATAAGAAAGCTTTGAAATATTATCAAGATGCTTCAGCAAAAGGCTATTCTGTTGCAAGCTATGTCTTGGCGCAAAGCTATGCAGTAGGTCAATTGGGCTTAGCCAAAGATGAAAAGAAAGTCCGTGAATACTTAGAGAAGTCCTCTGCTCAAGGATTTGATGATGCTACCGTGGAATTGGCTGTTTTATTATTTTCTGAAGGTACACCTGCATCTGATAAACTCGGCTTACAAAAACTTGATCCTTTAGTGAAAAAAGATTTTGCACCTGCAATTCATGCGAAAGCGCTGTATGACATCACCGATGGCTTAAAGAAAAAAAATGCATCAGCAGTTAATCAAGGTTTAAAATCAATCCAAGATTTAGCTAAAAAAGGATATATTCCAGCATTGATGGCTGTCGGAAATATGCTGACCAATGGCAATATCATTGATCAAAATCTGCCAGAAGCACAAAAGATTTTCTCAGAACTTGCTAAAAATAATGTGCCTAAGGCAAAAGAGTCTTTGGATGTTGTAAACAAACTAATTGCTGAAAAAGGCAAAACACCTGCTCCCAAAGCACCAGCAAAAAAATAAGCAGTTCTTAAAAAATACTCTCGCAAGAGAGTATTTTTTACCACCAAACACCAATCAAAACACTCACCACAATAAAACTCAGTAAAGTACTAATCATCAATGGTGTCAGTGCTTTTTCATTTAAACCATAGACTTGCCCAAAAATTCCAAATATAGAGGGCATAGGCAAAGCAGCAATCAAGGTACCTGCATAAATCATCTTTTGATCCAAGTCGGTTAAATGAGTCAAGCCTAAATAGACCAATATCGGCATACAGATATTTTTAGAAACCACCAAATAAATGGTTTGTAGATTAAGTGATTGAATCGTAATCCCAACCATTCCACCACCAATAATAAATAACGCTAAAGGTGAGGCAGTCTGACCTAACAAGGCAAATACTTGGTCTAATACATGTGGAATTTGAATTTCGAAGATCGCACAGCTCATGCCAATCATCACTGACAAGAACAATGGATTTTTTAATAAAGTCAGAAATGTTGTTTTTAAAATAGCGGCTAAATTGGCTTGTCTTTGTCGCCCTATTTCTGCCAAGGTTAACATCAGCGGTACAAGAAATACGCTTTCAATGATAACAATCAGTGAAATATAAATCATGGCTTCACTACCCATCAGCAAAGTCAAAATTGCTGCGCCCAGTAACCCAGTATTGGACATTGATGCGCCAAGTGAAAACACAGAAGCATGGGTAAAATGATTGTTAAAAAGCTTTTGCCCTAAAATAAAGGCCAAAATAAATAGAGTAAAAGTAACCCCTGTATAAACAAAGAAATAGGCAGGATACCAAATCTCATGTAAATCTTTTGCAGCCAGTGCATGAAGTAATAAAGCAGGCAATGCAATTTTGATTACAAAAGCACCAATTGCAGTAATTTGCTCTTTAGAGATCAATTGGATTTTGACAGATATAAAACCCAAAAATAACAGGAAAAATACTGGAAAAATTACCGAAAAAATCATTCAAGCCGTTCCTTTTCCAGATCATACAAATAAAGATATATCCTAGAATATATCTTTATTAAGTTTAAATACGTTTAAAGAATAATGAGTGAATCAAAACTGTTATGCCATCAATATGCTGAGAACAGATCTTTGATTCCATGCGGCTGACAACGTAAATATTGTGGTGCAATCGAGATTTTTGCACCCAATTTTGCTGCAGCATGCCAAGGCCAGCGTGGGTCATATAAAATCGCTCTTGCCAATGCAATTGCATCTGCTTCAGCATCTTGAAGAATCTGTTCAGCTTGCTCAGCTTCGGTAATTAAGCCCACTGTTATTACAGGAATATTCACCTGCTTTTTAATCGCATTTGCAAAAGGCACTTGGTAATTTGCAGCCACTTTAATATCTTGTTGAATATGCAATCCCGCAGAAGATACATGGATATAAGCAGCACCAAGTTGCGCTAAAGCTTTTGATAAGCCAATGCTTGATTCAACATTCCAGCTATTTTCTGCATCCATCCAGTCAGTTGCAGAAATACGTACACCTACAGGGTAGTCAGTTGGCACAACTGCTCGAATGGCTTGAAAAACTTCTAATGTAAAACGAATACGATTTTCAAAACTTCCACCATATTCATCAGTTCGCTGGTTAGACAGTGGTGACATAAATTGATGTAGTAAATACCCATGCGCCGCATGAATTTCAATCAATGAAAAACCAGCATCTACTGCACGAATCGCCGCTTGCGCAAAGTCTTGAATAATTGTTTTAATTTCATCAATGGTTAATTCATGCGGTGCAATATCATTCGGGCTAAAAGCAATACCGCTGGCTGATACAGTTTGCCATCCGTGTTCATGGTCAGGCGCAATCTGACCTTTCCCCTGCTTCACCAACCAAGGCTTTTCAGTCGAAGCTTTACGACCTGCATGCGCAAGCTGAATAGCAAAAGGTGTTGGAGCAATGCTTTTTACCTTATTGAGTAAAGCTTTGATTTGATCTCGTTGGGTATCATTCCAAAGTCCCACATCAGCATAACTGATCCGCCCTTCGGCTTGAACCGCTGTCGCCTCAATAATACATAAGCTCGCACCTGACAAAGCGTAACTTGCCCATTGTTGTTCATGCCAATAAGTCACTTCACCCTGATCTGTTGCTGAGTATTGACACATTGGTGCAATAATAATTTTATTGCTGAGGGAGAGTGAACCAAATTGAATAGATTCAAATAACTTTGGTTGAGCAGACATAAATTATTTTCCCAATGAATTAGAACTGTTTAGTGATACTGAGTCCTGCACTCCAGTTAATACCATCAGCAGGTTCAAAGAATCGACTATTACCATCATTTACAATGACTGAACCAACATAATTTTTATCGAATAAATTATCGACTCGAGCAAAACTACGCACTTTCCAATCATTGTTTTTCCAGATATAACCGACATTCATACTGGTTACTGTATAACTTGGTGCAGTATCTGTATTGAGATCGTCTACATAGATTTTATCCATATAACGAACATCTACACCTGCGTTAAAGCCCTGCTCAGGCAACCAACCGAAAGATACAAAGGCTTGATTTTTTGCAATACCAGGAATGTAATTGCCACTTTGGATGACTTTTTTAGGATCACTGTTGGGAATGTCTGCATCAAATGTAGCATCAAGCAAGCTATAACTAGCTTGAGCCGTTAAATTCTTCCACAGCTTTTTATTCCATGACAGCTCTACACCTTGGCGCAGTGTTTTATCTGCATTTTGATAGGTTGCACGTCCATTGAGTGTCCCCGCAGAAACGATATCATCTTGAGTATTACTTTGGAAAACTGCAGCAGTAAAATTACCTAGGCGATTTTGTGCTTTTAAACCAAGCTCATAGTTATCACTGGTTGAAGGTTTAAGCGCAAAATTAATCCCTGCCGTGCCTTGTGTTGGATAGGCCATTTCGGTAAAGGTTGGTGTTTCAAAGCCTTTAGCATAACTGAGATAACTGCTGATCTCAGGAGTAATTTCCCATGTCAAAGCAGCCGATGGAAGCAATTTGTTATAATCGGTTTGACCACTATCATCGCCATTCAAACCAATAATATAGTGATCTTTTGACTCATAATGAACATTGCTATAGCGTAACCCTGTATCTAGACGTACAGTCGGCAAAAACTGCCAAGATGCCTGAAGATAAGGATCTAAATTCCATAAAGTATTTCGTTCATCACGGCGCAAGTTGCCTTTTACCCCATATTGGCCATTGGCATTAAAATTCTCATACCCTTGGCGGTCTTCATTCATTGCATCATAAGCCACGCCTACACTGATCCGTGTATTCGGTAATAAGTCTTTGCCAGTCCAACGTAAATCAGTGCCATAAAAGTCTCGTTCGAAATCAATCACCCCACCAGCATGACGTGGATTCTTTTGAGCAGAACTTGGAATGGACTGGTATTGAGTCACTTCACGATGACCAATATAAGCCATACTATAAAGCTCTTGATGATCATTCAGGGGCTTAGTCCAATTGATACCTGTTTGTGTTTGATTAATATCTTTACGAACGTCATAGATATTTTTACTGTCATTGACCTGTTTAGGATTTTGCTTCCATTGCTCGCGTGTCAAACCTTGTGGATCATCAGCGGAAATATCCACATGATTGATCAGCCAATTGATCTTAGAACCATCATCTAAGTCCCACGTGAGTTTGGCATTGCTCAACACTTTTCTTGCGGCACTGTGATCACGATAGCCATCAGTATCAAAATAAGAAGAACTGATCACATAGCTTGGTTCATTGGCTTTATCTGCACCACCTTGTAAGGTGATGTCAGCACGGCCTTTATTGTTACTTCCACCTGAATAACCTAACTCTACCGAATCACGGCCTGTTCCTTCTTTGGTCGTGGTGAGAATCGTGCCCCCAGAGGAGTTTCCATACAGTGATGAAAATGGCCCACCTAGCACTTCAATATGATCTAAACTCGTTAAATCAATATTTGAAGTTTGGCCTTGTCCGTCTGGCATCGTCGCAGGAATCCCATCGACATAAAGACGTATCCCACGGACTCCAAAAGTTGAGCGTGCGCCAAAACCGCGCATAGACAGTTGTAAGTCTTGGGCATAATTTTCACGATTATTGAGCTGTAACCCTGGGATTCCCTTGAGTGTTTCAGTGAGGTTTACCCCAATATTATTTTGATTTTGTTGTTGATCGACTCTATATACCGATGCCGGGGTATTTAATATGTTGGTATCAGAACGTGTAGCTTCAATTTTGATGGTTGGAAGTTGCTGAGTAGAATGCTGCTGAGTGGAATCTTGAGATTCCACTTCAGCATATAAGCTCTGTGTGATACATACCGTTAAGCAAAGTAGTGTTGTATTAATTTTTAGATGTTTCACTCTTTGCATAAAAGTGTCCTCGAGTTGTATTAAAAAATAATTTTAGACCCCAAGCCAACGACAAATGCATTGTCCACCTGATTGGTTGCACCAGGATGTACCACATACTGCACTAAAGGACGAAGCATGAACCATTTGGCAGGGTAATATGAGTAGTTCAACTCAACATTATACTCTGCATCTTCATTCAACTGTCTTAAATTTGTTCCTGAACGAGCACTATTCACATAGTTAGTATACCGATCGTTCAAATGTACTCGATTTACAGCTAGACCTAGAATATCGTTTGGTTGACTATCAAACAGACCATAGTATTTTAGACCAAGTTGCTGTGAATCATTTACGGCTGTCGTCGTACGATCATGAATGGTGAAGTTACCAAAACTGTGTAAACCACGTTTTCCTATCCCAGTTGAAGTCAACTGCTGTTCAAACGCAAACCAACCGCCGTATGTACGATCTTCAGCCTTAGTTCCTGCTTTATAAGCAACATCGTACTGATTTTGAGCCTCATCAGCAGTATTGTAAAGCGTACCAATACGATAACTGCCTGGTAAATCATTCACACCCTGCTTAGGTGACCACACCACTTCAGAAAGAATATTTACACCATCGGCATGCTTTGTATCCAAATTCCAGCCTTGTCGCTCTAAAGCATTATCAGGGTTGTATTCAAACACCCCCACTTGTGCAAATAGTTCAGGATTGATGTGATATTTTAAGCGTGCGCCCCATTGTGAGACTGGTGTGTTATACCAAAGCTTACCTTGCCATTTCCCCATCTGTGCTGCACAAAATGCATTGCCTTGGAAATCACAAGCCATGGTATTGAATTCAGTACCTAAACCCATACGACCTAAACGCAGGCTTAGTCCTTGATCCTTAAAATTCTTTTCTATATATAATTCGCTGAGACGGCTCCCCGAATTACCACGGCCCCAATTGGCTTGCGAGTTTGCCCACTGAGGTGCATCTGGTGCTTGGATACCTCTGAGTGAAGTACTTTCACCTTGACGTGCTGTAACTAAAGCACGAATAGCCACATCATTCCAACCCGCCAGCTTCCCCATATCTAAAGTTGTACCCAGTCCGAATTGTGTCGCAAATGTTGGCGCTTGGTGCGCATCATAACCACCCTCAGCGAGATATGAACTGTCCATGGCAATCGTGCCATCAAATTTGATTCCCTTTTCTGCAAATTCAGTCCGACTCCCATTCCAGTCACCCGTCATGGTCGAGCCATGTAAATTAAACGCATCTTCAGCTGAGGCAAAAGACATTATGCTATATACAGAGATTGCCAATAAAGGATAAGCAATTTTTTTCATGGGAAAGCCTAATCAGGAACAAAACGAATAAAGATAAACCAGCCAACTCTCAATCACTTTAACTATCTAAATTTAATAGAAAGTTCCAGCTTTAAAATGACTATTTTTCCTGAAATATCGAGATAAAAAGAATTATTTCAGCAAACAATTCACTAGAAATTTACACATTTTTTTACATATAACTATCAGATATTTTTTATCAATTGGAAAACTTTATTTTATTAATAAACTTTATATTATATAACAATGGCTTAGGAATAACATTTCAATCTTATTCAACGATCCTCTCTATAATTTCAACCTAAAGTCGTAGGCTCAACAGAACCGCCCTTTAATGCAATCCAATTCTTGCATACAATATTCAGTCCTCACACCAATGTGACAAGTACATGCCTGAATTACCAGAAGTTGAAACAACAAAAAACAGTTTACTCCCCCTGATTGACCAGAAAGTTCTTCATGTTCAAGTACGTGAGTCACGGTTACGCTGGCCAATTCCCGAAGATATTCAACAACTTCAAGGTCAGAAACTCGTTCGCTTAACACGTCGTTCAAAATATATTTTGGCAGAGTTTGAAACCCATAGCATGTTATGGCACTTGGGTATGTCAGGGAGTTTTAGAATCTGTGATGAACATGAAGCGCTTAGAAAGCATGACCATCTGATCATTCAATTTGAAGACACACAGCTGCGCTATCATGATCCCCGACGCTTTGGTTGTATCATTTGGCTGAATGAGGAAAGCCAAACAAAATTGATTGATACTTTAGGGCCTGAACCATTGAGTGATGAATTTCATGCCGAATATTTAGCAGAAAAGTTTAAAAATAAAAATGTCGGCACAAAAGTTGCAATCATGGATAATCATATTGTTGTGGGTGTAGGTAATATTTACGCAACTGAAAGCTTATTTAATTTAGGGATTCACCCTGCACAGCCTGCTTCGAGTTTGACGAAAGCGCAAATTCAAAAATTGGTCATCGAAATTAAACGAATTTTAAAGCAAGCGATTGATTTGGGTGGGTCAACCTTAAGAGACTATAGCAATGCCATGGGTGAGAATGGCTACTTTCAGCAGACCTTATTGGCTTATGGACGTGCGGGTGAGATGTGCATTAACTGTGAAACCACTTTAGAAAATTTAAAGTTAGGACAAAGAGCCAGTGTGTTTTGCCCACAATGCCAGCCATTAAAGATCGCGAAGAGCATCCCCCAAAAACCACGAGGAAAGAGTAAATGAAAACTGCAATCGTTCGACATATTCTCGTCAAAGATAAGGACTTGGCTGAACAACTCAAGAAGAAGATCCATGATGGCGCTGATTTTGCCAAAGTGGCCAAACAGCATTCCACATGTAATTCAGCAAAACGTGGTGGTGAACTGGGCGAAGTAAAAAAAGGACAGCTTGTTCCTGTGATTGATAAACTTGTATTTACCGCTGCTGAACGTGTACTTCATGGCCCAGTAAAAAGCCAATTCGGCTTTCACTTGGTTGAGATTAAATTTCGCATGGATTTTTAGTTTAAAGATTTACATTCTTGGTATGAAGTTGAAATGATATCCCCTTGTCTGGCAATTCCCATACTCGCACCTCGCTCAAAACTCATCCATGCCTTAGTAAGGGGCTGACTCGGTTGATTTATGTATCCATACAATCCTTTTCCTTGCCCTTGAATAATACAGATTGGCTGATTCATAAATAACTTCTGAGTATTTCCACTTAGAATTTGAACTGTTTGCTCTATTACTGTTTCGGAATCATCATTTCGCTCTAATGACTTAGAAATGTCTTCCGCAGACTTTATTGTCAAATGCAAAGGTTGCTCAAACACAAGCGCTTTAAAGCGTTCAGGTAATGCTTGATAAGATGGTGATGGTTCTTCATCACCTTTATAATGATGATAATCCTGAATATGACAATAAATCTTCTTAAATTGTGAACGTGCACTTCCCATCGTTTGTGACCATGACATTGAACTGGCTACATCCTCAATATCTTTAATTAAAAATGCACTCTGAGCGTTTTGCAAATATATAAAGTTTTCAAAATCTGCACTTTGATTTGCCAAGGGGTCTGACTTATTCAATTTTTCCGTTTTTAAAATGATTTGGTCATTTCGTTTTATATATTGACCCGTTTGCAATTCAATATCTGAAACTTTATCTATAGGAGAGTTCTTGACATCATCAAAACTTAATACTTCAAATCTGTTGTTTTTTATTCCAATAAAGGTATATAAACCAAATGCATAGCGACTAAAATAAATCCCTTGAACCTGATCATTAGAATCATATTGTTCACATATCGAGATCACTTGAGGGCGTATTTCTGGGCTGAACTGCTTAATAAAATTTTCATCAACTTTAACTTGGGCTTGGCATCCATAGATTAGAAAACTCGCCAAAACAATAAAAATCTGAGCTGTTCTAGTCACTTTAAACCATCCTATATTTTTGAATCAATTTGCTCAGGTTTAAACTCATGGATAAACTTCGCATAATCATCAATATATGATCTAAATGCTTCTTCGCGAGTGGTAAAGTAAAATATTTCATTACCATTTCTAACGATGGTTTCAGGAGATTTACCATTACAGTATCCTCCTGCTGAATAGACAGCAGACTTAAGCATTTGAAAACTTTGCTCAGCAAGCTGTTCATCCTTAAAAGCAAAAACCAGCAAAACAAAATCTGGGCGATATTGTTTTTCATCACCTAACTTAACTTTACTGATTGCCTTATAAGAGCGGATGCCCTCACCTTTTACTTGAATCACCCTATTCAGAGAACAATCATTTTCAGACCAAGAGCTACCACTGTCTTTTTCTATAAACTCAAAATTGGCTTTTAATAAACGTGTTTGTAGTGCCAACAGTAATGTTTCATTTTCATCTACCGAGTCGGTTTCTATAGTGACGTAGCGGGTATCTTCATTTGGCATTTCATTAAAAGTTAAACCACTAGCAGGTCGGCTTTGGTCCGCTTGCGTAGATGTTGGAGTATCAGCGGATTGCTGCTCTTTTGGATGCTCTGAACATGCATACAAACTGATAAGTATTGCCATAATCCCTATGTTTTTTTTCATCAGCCCCATCTCTATTTTCTTGCTTGCATAAAAAACGGTACTTGATCGTACCGTTTCATTCAACTCTTTTACAATGATTTAATAGCTTTATCAGGCTTTAGACATATTAAAATACTGTAATTTGAATCAATTTGATGAAGATTAAGCTTCAGGGCGTTTCTTTAATTCATCACGAATTTCACGCAGTAATGCAATATCTTCTGGTGTAGCAGCAGGCGCTTCTTCAGCAGGTTTACGAATTTTATTGAGGAATTTAACCAACAAGAAAACCACCCACATTAAGATCAGGAAGTTCAATACAATTGTGATGAAATTACCATAGGTTAGTACGTTAATCCCAGCTTTGGTCAATTCATCCAATGATGAAAGGTTATTTGGGTTATCGCCCAGTACGACAAATTTTTGAGTAAAATCAACACCACCACCCGTAATCACTGTGATTAAAGGCATAATCACGTCTTTCACTAATGAGTCGATAATTTTATTGAAAGCACCACCAATGATGACACCAATTGCCAAATCCATCATATTGCCTTTAATGGCAAATTCTCTGAACTCTGAAAGAATACTCATACTTTAACTCCACGCCGATTTTGCGTATTTTTTATGTGACGAAGTATACATTATGTTTCAACATATATTTCCGCCTAATTTACTCGCTTTTTATTAAAAACCAATATCCTTTTACATTTATATAAAAAAACCGCAATTTATTAAAAAATTGCGGTTTTTTTCTAGAAATTAAATTATTTCCAGTTTGAACACTTAGCCACGTGAAGCACGTTTACGTTCATTTTCAGTTAAGAATTTTTTACGAATACGAACTGATTTAGGTGTTACTTCAACTAATTCGTCATCTTCAATAAATTCTAATGCTTGTTCAAGCGTGAATTTAATTGCAGGTGTTAACGTTAACGCTTCATCTGTACCAGATGCACGCATATTAGTTAACTGTTTCGCTTTCGTTGGGTTCACAGTCATGTCGTCTGAACGAGAGTTCATACCCACGATCATACCTTCATAAACTTCTAACTGTGGTTCAGCAAATAGACGACCACGGTCTTGTAAAGTGAACAATGCAAACGCTAAGCAAGTACCGTTAACCATTGAGATCAACACACCGTTTTGACGTTTCGCAACTGCACCTTGTTTAGCAGGCCCATAATGCGAGAAGCTAGAAGTCATGATACCAGTACCAGAGGTAATGGTTAAGAATTCAGAACGGAAACCAATCAAACCACGTGATGGAACAGTTGCTTCAATACGGATACGGCCTTTACCGTCAACTTCCATATTGGTCAACTCACCTTTACGGTTACCCATTTGTTCCATAACAGAACCTTGATGTTGTTCTTCAACATCAAAAGTAACGTTTTCGTATGGTTCTTGAGTTTCGCCATCCACTTCTTTCATGATCACTTGCGGACGAGAAACACCCATCTCGAAGCCTTCACGACGCATTGTTTCAATCAATACTGAAAGGTGAAGTTCACCACGACCAGAAACTTTGAAACGGTCTGGACTGTCAGTATCTTCAACACGTAAAGCAACGTTATGGATCAATTCGCGATCTAAACGCTCACGGATATTACGTGAAGTTACAAATTTACCTTCTTTACCAGCAAACGGTGAATTGTTTACTTGGAACGTCATCGAAACTGTAGGTTCATCTACAGACAATGCAGGTAATGCTTCAACATTTTTAGGATCACAGATTGTGTCAGAAATGTTCAATGCATCTAAACCAGTGATACATACGATATCACCCGCTTGAGCAGAATCTACATCTACACGCTCTAAACCATGATAACCCATAATTTTCAAGATACGACCATTACGTGTCTTGCCATCTTTATCGATCACAGTCACTGGTGTATTGGTTTTTACTGAACCACGTTGAATACGGCCAACACCAATTACACCCACGAAACTATTATAGTCAAGTGATGAAATTTGCATTTGGAATGGACCATCAATATCAACTGCTGGTGGTTCAACGATATCTACGATTGTTTCAAACAACGGTGTCATATCTTCAGCTAATTCTTCAGGAGAAGGACCAGCAACACCACGTAAGCCAGAAGCATATACGATTGGGAAGTCTAACTGTTCATCACTACCGCCTAAGTTATCGAACAAATCAAATACTTGATCGATAACCCAGTCTGGACGAGCGCTTGGCTTATCTACTTTGTTGATGATAACAATTGGCTTCAAACCACGAGCAAACGCTTTTTGTGTTACAAAGCGAGTTTGTGGCATTGGGCCTTCTTGTGAATCGACAAGAAGAAGTACGCAGTCAACCATAGACATTACACGTTCTACTTCACCACCAAAGTCAGCATGTCCTGGGGTGTCGACGATGTTGATGCGGTATTCAGTATTTGTACGCTTATCTAACCATTTGATCGCAGTGTTTTTTGCAAGAATGGTAATACCGCGTTCAGACTCAAGCGCATTCGAATCCATAACACGCTCAATCTCACCCGCGCGGTCACCGAGTGCACCTGATTGTTGTAAAAGTTTGTCGACAAGAGTCGTTTTACCATGGTCGACGTGCGCGATGATGGCAATATTACGGAGAGTTTTAATATCAGACATGTAAATTCGATACGCTTTAAATTTGAGGGCAAATTATACAGAAAAATCTTAACTTTTAGTAGTGACAGTTTATTGACAGTTACAAGTTTTTTTCACAACAGCAGGCTTTTTATTTTGTAATAGTGTGTAAAGCGATTAGAATAGCGCCATCTTGCCACTTCCAATTGCTGTGCCATGTCCAATTCTAACCCCTCTCCCAATCAGAAACAGACTCAAATCGATCTTGTTTATGGTCTAGATGATCGTCCAAAACCACTCATCGCTTTTTTTGCGGCTTTGCAACATTTACTTGCGATTATTGTTCCAATTGTAACACCCGGTTTACTGATTTGTTTAGCTTTAGGTGTTTCTCCTCAAGATACCAATATGATTCTTTCCATGTCATTGGTGATTTCTGGAGTGGCAACATTCTTACAATGTAAAAAAATTGGACCATTTGGTGCAGGGCTACTGATTGTTCAAGGTACAAGTTTTAACTTTATTGGTCCAATGATTGGGATTGGTTCTGCCATGGTTGCTGCCGGCACACCAGTAGAGGCAGTTATGGCATCTATTTTTGGTGTGGTCATTGCAGGCTCATTTATTGAAATGGGTGTTTCTCGTATTTTACCTTGGGTAAAAAAGTTGATCACACCATTGGTTACAGGAATTGTGGTGCTGTTAATTGGTTTAACCTTAATTAAAGAAGGCTTAATCAGCATGGGCGGTGGCTACCAAGCCATGGAAAGTCATACGTTTGCCAGTGCCGACAATCTCATTATGTCATGTACAGTGTTGGCAATTATCGTTCTTCTCAATCGCTTCAAAGTAGTTTGGGTGAAAAGTTCTGCAATTCTCATTGCTTTAGTGATCGGCTATATTCTTGCGGGCTTTATGGGCTATTTGGATTTTTCTGGTTTAAAAGATGCCCCATTGATTCAAATTCCGACACCAATGCATTTTGGAATTAGCTTCTCATGGAGCTTATTTATTCCTATGGCGTTTATTTATCTTGTCACGTCATTAGAAGCAATTGGCGATGTCACCGCAACCTCTAAAATTTCAAATCAGCCTGTAGATGGCCCAGTGTGGATGGAACGAATTAAAGGTGGTGTATTGGTCAATGGTGCCAACTCTTTCCTTGCAGGGATCTTCAACACATTCCCAAGTTCTGTCTTTGCACAAAATAATGGTGTAATTCAGTTGACGGGTGTTGCAAGTCGTTTTGTTGGGATTTGGATTGCAATCCTGCTTATCATTCTGGGGTTATTCCCTGCTGTGGCTGGTATCATTCAGGCGGTACCGCAAGCGGTACTGGGCGGTGCGGTTATGGTAATGTTTGGTGCAGTTGCTGCTTCAGGCATTAACATTTTATCGGGAATTCAACTAGACCGTCGTGCACTACTAATTATTGCTATCTCTTTGGGTCTCGGCCTAGGGGTTGCGCAAGTTCCTCAAATTTTGGAACATTTGCCAGAATTACCGCGTAATATTTTTAGTTCTGGTGTCGCAACTGGCGGACTCGCTGCATTAATTTTGAATTTAGTTTTACCCGAAACTAAAAAATAATAAATCTATTCTTTATAATGCCCAGCTTAGACTGGGCATTGCGCTAATTTTTATTGATGGATGGTGAATATGGAGCCAAAAAGCGAAGTTGTCATTCGACAGCATGACTACCTTTCTGGACGCGTGCTATTTGTAAATGCAGCAAAGGATGATCTACTTTCAAATTTAGCTCATAACATCGAAGCAAGCATTTGGACTTGGAATTACAATGAGTTTCAATATTTTCAGAATCAGCAGGCAAAGGTACATTTTGGTACTGACCTGCCAGAAGCTGAATTTGATCAAGCTGTTGTTTTTGTTCCAAAGTCAAAAGAACTACTCAACTATATATTGCACAATTTAGTCAGTCGTTTAGCCGTTGGTGCTTCGATTTTCTTAGTTGGAGAGAAAAAAGGTGGTGTAGAACGCGCAGCAAAGCAACTCCAACCTTATGGTCAAGCCATCAAGCTTGATAGTGCACGTCATTGTCAAATGTGGCAACTCACTACAGATAAAACTGTAACTGCAAAACCATTAGCAGAATGGGCGCATGTCTATAATGTTCCAACACCTGCTGGAGAACTTAGCATTTGTGCACTTCCGGGTGTGTTTAGCCAAAATCGTCTCGATATTGGAACTGGGGTTCTTTTACCTTATCTCAAGCAGGTCACTTCTGGAAAAATTGCAGACTTTGGCTGTGGTGCTGGCGTCATCAGTGCTTATCTCAGTAAACTTAATCCGAAAAATCGCATTTTTGCTTTAGATGTTGATGCTTTTGCTTTAGCATCAACACGAATGACCTTTGAAAAAAATAATTTACCTTTAGAACAACTTGAAATAAAAGCAGTCACAGGGATTGAGGATGCACCATTGTTCTTACATGCGATTGTGAGTAATCCTCCATTTCACCAAGGTATTCAAACAGATTACAATGCCAGTGAAACGTTATGTAAAACTGCTAGACGACATTTAAAATCAGGTGGTGAATTATGGATTGTGGCAAACCGCTTCCTAAATTACCCATTACTCATTGAGCAGAGTTTTAGTCAATGTACGACTAAAGCAGATCAACAAGGCTTTAAAGTGCTGTTCGCCAACACTCAAAAAAGTAGTAAGGAATAACGATGAGCGAAACAGATCATCCCCAACAACTCCAGCGGAAGCTAGGAGCACGACATTTAAACATGATCGCCATTGGCGGTTCTATTGGTACAGGGTTATTCCTTGCTTCTGGTCAAACGATTGCCACAGCTGGTCCTGGTGGTGCATTACTTGCTTATGTTCTGATTGGTATCATGATTTATTTCTTGATGACCAGTTTAGGTGAACTTGCAACCCATAATCCAACATCAGGTGCATTCTTTACCTATGGTAATAAATATGTAGAAGAAGGTTTTGGTTTCGCACTGGGCTGGAACTACTGGTATAACTGGGCCATTACTGTTGCATTTGAATTGGTTGCCGTTCAATTCATCATGAAATTTTGGTTTCCCGATATCCCTGGATTTTGGTGGAGTGCGCTATTCCTTGCGATTATCTTCTTTATCAATGCATTAACTGTAAAAGGTTTTGGTGAAAGTGAATTTTTATTTTCACTGGTTAAAGTGATTGCCATCATCTTCTTTATTGTCATTGGCTTATTCATGATTGGTAAAATCATGTTAGATCCAACAGATTCAATTAGCAAAAATTGGACTGTTGGTGAAGCGCCATTTGTCGGTGGTTTTCAAGCCTTAGTCGGTGTGGCAATGATCGCTGGATTCTCTTTCCAAGGAACAGAGATGGTAGGCGTTGCAGCGGGTGAATCTAAAGATCCGAAAAAAACCATCCCTATCGCCATTAAACAAATCTTTTGGCGTATTCTTTTATTTTATATATTGTGTATCTTTATTATTGGTACATTGGTTGCCTATACAGATCCAAACCTTGCACTTGCTGCGGAAGGTGATGGAAACATTACCCTGTCACCATTTACCCTGTTATATGAAAAAGCAGGTTTAGCATTTGCAGCGGGCTTAATGAATGCCGTGATTTTGACTGCAATTATGTCTGCTGGTAACTCAGGTATGTATTCATCAACACGTATGTTGTTCGATATGGCACGTGAAGGTAAAGCACCACGAGTTTTCTCTAAACTCGATCTTCGCGGTGTACCCATGAATGCACTGTATGCAACCACTGCAATTGCAGCACTGTGCTTCTTAACCACCTTTATTGGTGAAAGTGTCGTGTTTACATGGTTGTTAAACATGTCAGGTATGTGCGGATTTATTGTCTGGTTAGGTATCGCAATCTCACATTATCGCTTCCGTAAAGGCTATTTAGCACAAGGTTATAAACTTGAAGATTTAGCTTATCGTGCAAAATTCTTTCCTTTTGGTCCGTGGTTTGCATTTGTTCTTTGCGCCATTATTATTCTTGGTCAAAATGCAGAAGCTGTACTTGATGGAAAATGGATGAGTGTATTGTCTACTTATATTAGTATTCCCTTGTTCCTTGTTATTTGGCTTGGTTATAAATGGAAACACAAATCCAAATTGATTGCTTATGATCAAATGGATGTACAACCGATTCAAGTCGAAAAAGAGTAAATCATTTGATATGAATAAAGCAGCTTTCTAGCTGCTTTATTATTTTTACATAAGTAATTCCACCTGAACTAAAAATTAATTTACTATGTTTTATTGACAAAGTTTTTTTTATTTATAGAATGATGCCCATTGGATAGTGTTCAATCAGAATTTTCACCCTTGATTTTAAATCAAAAAATATAGGAGTACGACATGCATCAATTTGAGAAAACTTTAAAGTAAGATTAAGCAGTCGTCTACTCACGGGCACTGAATTAATCAAAGTGTCCGAATGTCAGTCAAACCTAGCATTCGCTAGGTTTTTTTATTGTCTTTAAAATCTGAATAGATCATTGCTTTGACAATAGAATTTTAACCACCTTCGGACAATAAAAAATTTGCTTCGAGAAAAAAAATGAGCATACAAATGATTTTAAACGCCAAAGCAGAATATGGCGTTCCTGTAAAAATTTATACAAAAGATGTGGATGAAGAAAGCTTAACGCAACTGCGAAAAATGGCACAATTACAATTTATTCATTCGCATATCGCAGTCATGCCAGATGTACATTTAGGTAAAGGTGCAACAGTGGGAAGTGTTATTCCAACCAAGAATGCCATCATTCCTGCTGCGGTTGGCGTGGATATCGGTTGCGGTATGAATGCATTAAGACTTAGTCTAAAAGCATCCCAGCTGCCCGATAATTTAAGTACTTTACGCAATGCTATTGAAAGAAAAGTACCTGTCGGCTTTGAAATGCACAAACAAATCAAAGCCAAGGCTTCTACACTTTCACCCTTAGATAAAAAGCTCCAGCGAATTACAGATAAACACCCTGCTTTAAAACGTATGTTGCGCAGTTTTGATGTTACATGGCAAAAGCAACTCGGTACCCTAGGTGGTGGTAATCACTTTATTGAATTGTGTTTTGATGAAAATGAAGATATCTGGATCATGCTACATTCAGGTAGTCGTGGCTTAGGGAATGTGATTGGTACTTACTTTATCGAACGTGCCAAGAAAGAAGCGCAGCATCGTTTTGGTCACGTGCCTGATAAAGACTTGAGCTACTTTGCAGAAGGATCAACGAATTTCGATGATTATGTGGAAGCTGTAGAATGGGCACAAGAATATGCTTTTGAAAACCGACGTGAGATGATGCGTTTAATTTTAGAAGCGATCCGCCCTTTATTACCAAGTTTTCAAATGACCAAAGAAGCGATTAATTGTCATCATAATTATGTACAGAAAGAACTTCACTTTGGTGAAGATGTCTTTGTTACACGTAAAGGTGCAATTCGTGCAGGGCTCGATGAATATGGGATTATCCCCGGTTCAATGGGCGCGCAATCTTTTATTGTTAAAGGCAAAGGTAATCCAGATTCGTTTTGTTCATGCTCACATGGCGCAGGACGTAAAATGAGTCGCTCTAAAGCCAAGCATTTGTTTAATCAGCAAGATTTAATTGCACAAACAGCAGGCATTGAGTGCCGTAAAGATAAAGGTGTGGTTGATGAGATTCCAAGTGCCTACAAGGATATTCATCAAGTTATGGCCAATCAAAATGATTTGATTGATGTGGTCCATACACTAAAACAAGTATTGTGTATTAAAGGCTAAAGCCGAAATAGCCCTCAATTTTTATCACAAATCTCAGTAAATTTCGATTTACTGAGATTCACATTTTTAATTGGATTAACAATAACGTACAGGTGGAATATCGGGATAAATCACAATCACTTGCTGACAGATTCCCTCAGCTAGCCGTTGTTGCTCAAAGACCGCTTTCGGCATGGCTTCAAAATTATCATAGAAACAAATTTCCTGATCATTTATCGAATAAACCAACGAATGATTTCCAATGCCTTCTAAAGTGTCATAAAAAACAATGATATTGCACCCTTGTTCAGTATAGTCTTGAATTTCTTCATAGCTTAGCGCTGGACTGATCTGCAACTCTAACCTTTTCGCGTCTTGATAACGGACTATTTCTTTTTCATGAATATTTGAGTCTTCATCTGTATAAAAAGCGAGATCAAAACCTAATTTTTTCAACCCAACAGCTAAGCCAATCGTAAAAGTACCATCTTCTGCATCGTGATGACAAAGTTTAACCAGCTGTTGAGTATCTAACTGAATTGAGTAATTTTGCAATAACATCCAAACAGCAAAAATACCGCAATTTGATTCTAGGTCTAATAAGGCTTTAGGCAGTTGTACACTCATTCAATTTTCAAACTTGTAGAAATCACAATCAACAATTATAACGTTATAAGATTGAATTATGATGCTTTATCAAAATTACTTAATTTTTAAAGTCACTGTTACCCGTCTATTTTTTACTCGACCTTCTGCCGTTTTATTATCAGCAATTGGCTTTATTGGTCCTAAACCAAGTGTAATCAATTGCTCTGGATTCACTTGATATTCATTTAATAGAAAATCTTTCACAATATTTGCGCGTGTTAACGATACTTTATTATTTGTAGCCAAAGAGCCTGTACTGTCTGTATGACCTTCAATGTAGAGAACAAAATTTTTATTGTCTTTCAATAATTTTGAAGCAACAGACAAAGCGGGTTTATACTCAGCTTCAATATCTATCGATTTCGGTTGAAAATATATAGACAGCCCATTTTTCAATGACTTCACTTCATTTGGATATTGTTTTTGGATTGAGACACGATTTGGATTTATTGATGTCGACGTACAGGCATTTAATGCCATGAGTACCAGTCCTAAAATGATATATTTCATCGTTAACCTGTAATTATTAATTTCTGATTCAGTTTTATTTAAATATTCTATAATTATAAGGACTTTAAATAAAAAAGCGACTCAATTGAGTCGCTTTTTTATTCACTAAATAAAGGATTATTTAGTTACAGTACGGCTACCAGTGATTGTCGCGAATACACGACGGTTCATAGCACGACCTTCTTTAGTTTTGTTGTCAGCAATCGGTTGATCCCAAGCGAAACCTTGAGTAGACAAACGAGATGCATCAATGTTGTACTCGCTTACAAGCGCTGATTTAACAGAGTTAGCACGAGCTAAAGATAAACGTTCGTTTAACTTACGTGGACCAGTGTTATCTGTATGACCTTCAATACGAGCAGTCGCATTCGGGAATGTAGTTAACGCATCAGCAACTTTAGCAACTTCTGGCTTGTATTGATCTTTGATGTTTGATTTGTTTGTATCAAAGAACACACGAAGTTCCATGTTCAAATCTTCAGTAAGAACTTGTGGAGCTGGTTCAACTGGAGTTGGAGCAACTGGAACCACTGGAGCAACTTCTACTACAGGAGCAGCAGGCTTCAAGTGACCACCAAGAACTACGTTAAGACCTGCAAGAGCAGTATAGTTCCAGAATTTTTCGTCAAAGTTATAAGTACCACGAGCTTCAGTACGAAGAGATAAAGCATCGTTTAAGCGCCAGAAAGCACCAACACCAGCATTACCTAAAGTACCTTCTTCGTTGTTATGGTAAGACATGTCATCAAGTTTATACTTGTAATGACCAGCACCTAACAATACATACGGTTTGATTTTGCTGTCATAGTTTTTAGTGATCAAATCAGAAGTAGCATAAAAGTTACCGTTGATTTGAGTTTGCTTGTATTCAGAACCAGCTACGTCAGTACCGTCAAGGTCACCTTTAACTTGGTTATATTCAGCTTCAAAACCTAACCATGGAGTAAGTTCTACACCAAGTGCAGCACCAACGAATAAATCGTCTTGTAATTCAGGGCCGTTAGTTAACTCGCCTTTATCACCACCATTGTTGTGTTGAGAGTCTTGGAAAGTGTAACCAAGTAGTAAAGGTGTAACAGTTACACCAGCATTAGCAGCAGCGAATGGAGCAGCAACAAGCATAGCAAGTGCGATACGACTCAATTTCATGGATATCCTCCAGAGATAACAATTGTTGTTCAAGCTTAGCCTAAAATTTATTGGCTATCCTGAGATAAATTTTAATACCCCAGTATTATTTTTAAGCTACTCACGTTGAATCATACAAACACTTGAGGCTTTTTCCAAGTGCTTGATAATTTTAATCAAGTAAATTATTGACAAAATTACTTACAATTTCCGTTGTAATTCGGTAACATTTTACTCAATTTTTTTGCGTGGATCGCTTATCTTTTTGCTACATGCATTTTAGCAGTAAAAGAAACCGATAGTAATAAATATTTTACTACGTTAACATTTCAATTAAATTTAATAGAAAAATCATTATTTTTCAAATAAAAAACAAGACTTAACAGAAGACCTAATGATGTATTTTTATTGTAAAGAGCAAGGTCTTACCTTATTCGAACTAATTACCATAATCTGTATTATTGCAATTATCAGCTTAATCTGCTTACCGCATTATCATAATTGGATGCAGAAACAAGAGATTAGGGCTGTTTCAGCACAAATACAGCAACATGTTTCTTATGCAAGAAGTCAAGCTTTGGTCCGACATACAACTGTGGTCATTTGTTCATCTGAAGATTTAATTCAATGTGAAAAAGACAAATGGAATAAAGGATTACTTATTTTTACAGATAAAAATAAAAATAAACAGATTGATGCTGGAGACCACATACTCCTAAAAACTGAAAATAAAATTAAATATGGCACACTGAGCTGGATTGGAAGTGCAAGCAGTAGAGATGCGTTAACTTTACAAGGTGATACTGGCCTACCCAGAGGTTCACCTGGAAGTTTCTATTATTGCAGTCAATATGATGTCGAAAATAATAAACGATACAAAATCGGACGAATGGGAGCTATAAATTTAGGACCACGACCCGAATGTTAAAAACTGTTCTCTACGGTCAGCATATATTCAATACCTAGACTTTATTCTTACACTATTTTTTATATACTGCTTAGGTTTTGGATATATTCACAGAATAATCATTTGGAGATAGAACAATGACTGACATCGTAATTGTTAATGGTGCCCGTACAGCTATGGGTGGTTTTCAAGGAAGTCTGACCAGTTTGACTGCACCTGACTTAGGTGCTGCGACAATTAAAGAAGCCATTGCCCGTGCTGGATTACAACCAAACGATGTACAAGAAGTCATTATGGGGTGTGTATTACCTGCTGGTTTAAAACAAGGTCCTGCACGTCAAGCGATGCGCAAAGCTGGCTTACCTGATACAACGGGTGCTGTAACCATTAACAAACTGTGTGGTTCAGGGATGAAAGCAGTCATGCAAGCTGCGGATTCGATCAAAGCAGGTTCGGCAGACGTCATTGTTGCTGGCGGAATGGAATCTATGACCAATGCACCGTATCTTCTTCCTAAAGCCCGCAGCGGATATCGCATGGGACATGGTGAAGTAAAAGACCATATGTTCTTTGATGGTTTAGAAGATGCTGAAACGGGTCGACTAATGGGTTCATTTGCACAAGATATGGCAAATACAAAAGGCTATACACGTCAACAAATGGATGATTTTGCGATTCGTTCTTTACAGCGTGCACAAAAAGCTATTACTGAAGGTTGGTTTAAAGATGAAATCGTTTCTGTGACGGTTTCAAGCCGTAAAGGCGATGTTGTTATTGATCAAGATGAACAACCATTTAATGCCAATATCGAAAAAATTCCTACCTTACGTCCTGCATTTGCCAAAGATGGAACTATCACGGCTGCGAATGCCAGCTCAATTTCAGATGGCGCATCTGCACTTGTATTAACTTCTGCGGATCATGCTGCTGCAAAAGGGCTCCAACCATTAGCAAAAATTGTTGCATATACTTCAAACTCACAGCATCCATCTGAGTTTACCATTGCTCCTGTAGGTGCAATCCAAAAGGTCCTGAATAAAACCGGTTGGGATGTTCAAGATGTTGATTTATGGGAAATCAATGAAGCATTTGCGATGGTCACTATGTGCCCAATCGATGAATTTAAACTGGACGCTGAAAAAGTCAACATTCACGGTGGTGCATGTGCCCTAGGTCATCCTGTTGGTTCTACAGGTTCGCGCATTATTTTGACCTTAATTCATGCTTTAAAACGTACTGGCGGTAAAAAAGGGATTGCGGCCCTTTGTATTGGTGGTGGTGAAGCGACTGCTCTAGCAATTGAAATTCTTTAAGTATCTCAATACTTAAACTTAAAAAGAGGCATTTACTATATAGTAAATGCCTCTTTTATTTTGCTTTCAACTGAACAACCTAAATTATCACCCAATCCATAATTAATGATTTAAATTTTTCTGATCAGGAATCGGGGCAATATAAGCAAGAATCAGCATCACAAAACCCGCCCCCAAGAAAGAAACCACTCGAGTTAATGTTCCAATATGTGATAAATCAAAAAGCACCAATTTTAAGGTGACAATCACCAAAATACTCCCCCCTAAAATCCATAAAGGACGTAAAAACTTACGACTGGCAAAGCTCATTGCGATAAAAGCTAAGCTCACCCAAAGCAAGGTTAAGCTCAGTTGTGTAGTGGCATCTTGCCATAGACTAAGTTGATTATAAGGTGTAGCAAAATACACATGTAAAGCTCTTAAAATGATATAGCTACTCAGCCACAACAAACTTAAAACACACAGAACAGCAAGTATCCCATGGTCTATTCCCTGCTTTATACCTTGCTTAAATTGAAGATACAGCATCCAGAAAAAACCAATTAACATGGCGATACTAACCAAATCAAATGGATTTAAGATTGGTAATAAATATCCTTGAAATGCTTGCTGTGAAAATAGCTGAGAACAAATCATCCAAATCAGCATCAGTAATAAACTACTTCGCGTCTGCCAGAACATCGTCCATTCTGATTTTTTCTGAAAGAAACACCATCCACAAAACACTAAAGGTAAAATGACTACGCTGATATAAGGCATCGTTGCAATCAAGCTAAGACTGCTTAGACTTAAACTAACTAAAACACCTAAACTTAGCCATTCACTTTCAAACTGTATCCCTTTTGCAGGTCTTAACCATACTGCCGCTAGCACTAAACCTGAAACTGCGATCCCCCATCGTTCAATATCACTAGTCCATAGCAACATGCCATCTTTACTAATATCCAATAATAAAATGAGTGTAAATACATAGACAGGAATTACCCCAATCCATTTTGGAATCAACCATGTTGATCTGGCCTTTAGCCATAACATCAATTCATTCATCAACAGATAAGCGACAACCACAATCAATACAGTGTATATATATCGATTTTCTCCCTCTAGGTGATCAAGCAATAATGCAAGAATCATCGTGGTTGCAGAAATCATCAGCAGGCTTAAAAACAAGGTCGTTACTGAACTGATCTGTTTGCGAAAATCATCACGACTATTTGCCAATAACACCACAGCGATATAGCTTAAACTTAAGCACCAATACATCGTGGTTGGAAAATCAGGCAATTCAAATAAGTAATAAAGGCTTGAACAACCTGCAACAATCAACAAGGCTATCGCCATATAACGACTGATCACTGATTGTCGATATAAAGCAAAGCCAAAAATACATAAGCCTTCAACAGCCCAACCCACCACGCTCCACTGACCATGCAGAAGAATCGGTGGAATTAAAGCAATAAAGATCAATGCCAAACTAAAATAACTTTGAGAAATCAGTTGAATAGATTGATTACGTTTAGAAAGTTGGTAAATTCCTGCAAACACCACAGCAAAACCAAGGCTAAATCCAGCAAGGATAAGCTCTTGGTGAAAATACATTAAATATATAAATAAATAGCCAATTATCGGTGCCCCAAAAATCAACGCAACATCTAAACTGGGTTTAAGTTTAAATTGCTCCAGGTCCTGTTTGGCGATCAATTGACTGAATCGAAAACCAAGCCAAATGAATACGGAGAGATGTGCAAAAATGAGTATTGTGAGTAACTGTTTTTCTTGAATATATCCATAATAGAAAGCATAACCACCACCAATGATGACTGTCACTAAAAATCCGATCTGATTTAAATATTTCCAAGGTCTTAAGGTACTAAGTACAGCAATTGCAATGTTAATCACTAAATAATAAGCTATCAGTTCTGCTACCGTTGCATTTCGCACAGGCAACGTAAATGGCGCAATATATGCGATAAGGACTGCCATCAATGCCAATTCCACGCTTTGCTGCTTTAAGCTTAAACTCAGTGTCAATGCCATAATTACAGCAAAACATAAACTTGCCAGATAAAGACTCGGAAGCAACTGATTGTAATAGGCAAAGAATAAGGTTAAAAATAATCCAGCAAGCCCCAACCCCTCTATTGCTAAGGCAAAACTACGATTTTTATTTTGTAGCAACACTCCCAATGTGGTGATTGCTCCACTGGACAAAGCAACGATTGAAAGTTTGACTGCTAAACTTAATTGCCAATGCTCTGTCGCAAAACGTAGCAATAACACAATGCCAATCACCAAAACCAAGATCGCAACTTTTAAAACAGGATTTCCTTGAAAAATCCATTGGCGAATTTGTCCCATTAAGTTCAGGGAAGAGTCTTTATTCATCGCTATACTTTGTTTAATCGATAGCGGATGGTTTAAATCTAGGGATGTATGTTCTGAAAAGTTCAAATGTTGAATTTGTAATTGTACTTGAGTTAAATAACGCTCTAAACGGCGTAACCAGCGTAAGAAAAAGAAAATCCAAGCTGTGAGACCTAAACCAACCATCCAGCTCAAATGCAGTGTTAGCCCTACAACAGCAACAATCGAAGAAATATACAAAGGCACTTTTGAAGTGCTTTGTAATGGAAATAATGTCTGCTGTGCAATCTCTTGCAATGGATCTTGAATCGCATCAACATACTGCATCACACTCATGACAAATGCTAAACCACTGATGTATGTCAATATTCGTGCATCCAAAAACCATGCACTGACTGCAATAATGATCAACATCATTAACCAAATGATACGAATTTCACTCTGCCCTTTGAGCATATTTCATCTTTCTCGATCCTGAGTAACTCGATAATACAACAGCCTTGCTTGATGATTATGTGAATTCATCAGATATTCAGTAACACAAGGATGACTGTTGCATCTTCGCAAGCGTAAAAAATCACGTACAATAAAGCGGTTATTTGAATTAGGAAAATATCAATGCCACCATTTGTATTGGTCGATGGGTCATACTTTTTATTTCGTGCTTTTCATGCACTCCCACCTTTAACCACATCAACTGGATTACAGACCAATGCGATTCGTGGGGCAATTTCTGCAATTCAAAAACTGATGCGTCGTGTGCAACCAACACATATGGCGGTTATTTTTGACACACCTGAACCCACCTTTCGTCATGTGCTGTCACCGATATATAAAGGTGACCGTCCAAGCATGCCAGAAGAATTGTCACAACAAATTCCTTATTTGCATGCCTTGATCCGTGCTTTAGGTATTCCATTACATACGCTTCCTGGTGCTGAAGCTGATGACATTATTGGAACCTTGGCAAAACGTGCTGAAAAAGCTGGTCATCAAGTTTTGATTTCTACGGGTGATAAAGACATGGCCCAGTTGGTCACTGATAAGGTTACCCTTGAAGACAGTTTTAAAGACAAACCGATGGATGTCGATGGTGTAATCGAAAAATTTGGCGTCCGCCCAGATCAAATTATTGATTATTTAACCTTAATGGGTGATGCCTCTGATGGTATTCGTGGCGTACCGGGTGTAGGTGCAAAAACTGCCGCTAAACTGTTAAATGAGTATGGTACGATTGCTGGTATTTTGGAAAATGTTGATAATATCAAAGGTAAAGTTGGACAAAGTTTAAAAGACAATGTTGAAGGAATTACGCTTGATCATCAATTAGCAAGTATTGTTATCGATCTCGATTTAAGTTTGACCTATGATGATTTAAAGCTGTGTGAACCTGATGTTGAAGCATTGCGTAGTTTGTATACTGAACTTGAATTCCGTAATCAATTACAATCGCTTGATCATCCCAATAATCCAAATAGCCCCGCCTATAAACAAACAACTCAAAGTATTAGTAAAACCGAACAACCTGTTGAAAGTGAAATTACAGATCAAGCCACAAGTTCAAGTGTTGATGACCGTCTTGGTGAAGCCACTTATCATACTATTTTAAGTCAAGAAGCATGGGATAAGCTCTTCCAACGCTTAAGCACAGAAAAACGTTTTGCAATTGACACTGAAACCACAAGCTTAGATTATCGTATTGCTGAAATGGTTGGTTTTTCAGTAGCTTTTGATGCCAATGATGCTTATTACATCCCCTTAGCACATGATTATGAAGGTGCTCCTGAGCAACTCAATCGCGATGCGATTATTCAGCAAATCAAACCGATTCTTGAAGATCCAAGTATTGAAAAAATTGGACATCATTTAAAATATGATGCGCATATTTTTGAAAATCACGGTATTCATTTACAAGGTTGGTATTTTGACACCATGCTGGCCTCTTATGTATTGAATGCAGTGACAACACGCCATGGTATGGATGATGTTGCGCGCGTTTATCTGAGCCATTTGACCACAACTTTTGAACAAGTTGCAGGTAAAGGTGCAAAACAAAAGACCTTTAATCAAATCGAGATTGAAACCGCTGGACATTATGCAGCAGAAGATGCACATGTCACATACCGCCTATATGAAGTTCTGGAACGTAAGCTGAAAGAAATTCCTGAACTGATCAATATTTTACATCACATTGAAATGCCTGTAGCCAGTGTTTTGGCAACCATGGAAGAAAATGGGATAGAACTTGATCTAAGCTTCTTGGATCAGCTCAGTGTAGACTTTGCCAATACCATTCAAAATCTTGAAAATCAAATTATCGAAATTGCAGGCGAATCTTTTAATGTCGGTTCACCCAAACAAGTCGGTGAAGTTTTATTTGAAAAATTAGGCTTAAAAGGTGGCAAAAAAACCGCAACGGGACAATACAGTACCTCTGAAGCAGTTTTAGAAAAAATCGATCATCCAATTACTGAACTAATCATTGAGTATCGTGGTTTAACTAAGCTTAGAAGTACCTATACCGAAGCCTTAGTGAAACAAGCCAATCCCGATACCCACCGCGTCCATACCAGTTACCATCAAGCATTAACAGCAACAGGACGCTTGTCATCAACCGATCCAAACCTACAGAACATTCCGATACGTGAGGAAATTGGTCGTCAGATTCGTAAAGCCTTTATCGCACCTCAAGGTCGTGTACTTTTGGCAGCCGATTATTCACAAATTGAATTACGTTTAATGGCGCATTTCTCACAAGATGATGCTTTAGTTGATGCTTTTCAAAATGGGCAAGATGTACACCGTCGTACAGCATCTGAGGTCTTGGGTGTCGCGCTAGAAAATGTGACCTCTGATCAACGCCGCCAAGCGAAAGCTGTTAACTTTGGTTTATTGTACGGTATGTCTGAGTTTGGTTTGATTCGTCAACTGGGCTTTACTCGTGAAGAATCGCAAAACTATATTAAGCAATACTTCCACCGTTATCCGGGTATCTATGAGTATATGCAACGTACCCGCCAAGTCGCACTGGAACAAGGTTTTGTAGAAACCATTACAGGTCGTCGCTTATATACACCAGATATTGATGCTCGAAATATGATGGTGCGTAAAGGTGCGGAACGTGCTGCGATTAATGCCCCACTCCAAGGCTCTGCTGCTGAAATTATTAAAATGGCGATGATTGAAGTCAATAAAATCTTACCTCAAAATCAGGCGAAACTTTTACTTCAAGTACACGATGAATTGGTGTTTGAAGTTGATGAGGCTATTGCAGATAAATTGGCTGCACAGATTAAAGATGTGATGCAAAAGGTCGTTACCTTATCGGTACCTTTAGTTGTTGAAGTCGGTCAAGGCAAGAATTGGGGTGAAGCACATTAAGCCTTTAGACTATTCCCTAACTTTCTAGAAAAAGTTAGGGAGAGATCATCTTTTGTTGAAAACATACTCAATATTATATTTTTAATACTCACAAAAAAAGGACTCTATTGAGTCCTTTTGCTATTTAAACTGGTAAGTTAAAGGCCTGTTAACAACGCAATCGCAGCATAATCCATAACTTTTTCAGCAATGATCAATGCCAAAATCGCTAGAATTGGAGAAAGATCAATCATTCCCATATTTGGCATGATACGGCGGAACGGCGCCAATAATGGCTCAGCAAGCTCTTGAATCACTTCAATATAAGGTGATCTCGACTGGGTAAACATCACCACCCAACTAAGAATAATGGTCGCAAAAATTAAATAGCGACAAAAACGAATCAGGTCTTGGATCATGGTTACAAAAGTTAGAATGATCAAATGTACAGGACTATTAGGTATTGCACCTTGCAAGTACATCATTCCAAAAATCTTAAGCAGATATAACACCACCAGCAAAACTAATGCAGCTGTATTTACTCGCCCTTTGGCTAAAGGCGGAAAAATTCGACCAAACATATCCACAATTTTTGTCGCTTTGACTGTCGACATCACCACTGGATTGTATGGACTCACCATGGCCAATTGCATTAAAAAACGAAAGAATACGAGCAAAATCGCTACGTTAATAATAATGCCAAAAATTTGCGCAGAATTTGCACCCATACTGGAACGTTCCTAAAAATCAATAATTATTTAATGCTGTCACTTAATTCTTGAGCCAGTTCCTGACTACGCTTCTGCGCAGCAGCTAAAGCTGTCTGAATATTTTGAGAAATTTGAGCACGATCAAATACTTCTAAAGCAGCTTGTGTAGTACCGTTTGGAGAAGTCACATTTTTACGCAATTCCGATGGCGCATTTGAGCTGGTAATTGCCATTTGTGCTGCACCAAGTGCTGTCTGTAAAGTTAAAGCGGTCGCAACCTTTTCATCTAAACCCATATTTTTTCCAGCGCGAATCATGCTTTCCATCATATAGAAGAAATATGCAGGACCTGAACCAGAAACAGCAGTCACAGCATCAATTTGCGCTTCAGAAGTCACCCAGATCGTTAAACCTGTCGAAGCAAGTACTTGTGTTGCCAATTCGCGGTCTTTAGCACTGACCTCTTCTTGAGCAAAAATACCATGTGCACCAGTTTGAACCAAAGCAGGTGTATTCGGCATAACACGAACAATACGCTCACTACCCGTTAAGTCTGAAATTGTTTGAATTTCAGCACCTGCAACAATTGAGATCAATAATTTATCTTCGAGTAAACCTTTTAATGGTTTAAGCACTCCACCCAAAACTTGAGGTTTTACAGCAAAAACAACGATATCGGCGTTTTTAATTGCTGCGATATTATCATCAGTCACATGCACATCTTTTTCTTGTAGCAATTGTCGAATATTTTCAAAGGGGTCAGAAACTGTAATACGTGTTGCAGGTAATCCACGACTCAACAAGCCACCGATTAGGGCTTGTGCCATATTCCCACCACCAATAAAAGTAATATTACAATTTAACGCTGCACTCATGAATCACGCTCGACCTTAGTTTTTTAACTCAGAGATTAAATTTGGTTGCCATCCACCCACTTCACAATATTCAGATTGCGCCAACCAAAAACCATTTGGTGTAAACACACCAAGCATAACATTATCTACACTTAATATTTGAATTGTATGACGCATCCACGGAAAAATATGTGCTTCTTGAATAGCTTTTTTCAAAGGCCAAGCACCTACTCTGCCATAAAGATGAATTTTTTCACCACCTAAACGCGGCTTTAATGTTAGCTTATGATTGAACAGTGCAAAAGCCAGGCCCATTTTAGAGCTTTCGATCTGAAACACACCAGATGTGAATTGTAGTTGTTGATGAAGCTGAAATTGAACTTCCTGTTCTTGAGGCAATTGTTTAGATTTTGACGCTAAATATTGGTTTTGCTCAATTCGGTAAAGCTGATTTTGATAGCGTAAATAATAAAAATGATTCCAATGTAAAGCGGCTTGCGCATCTGTCTTAGATTCAATTACCTCATCTTGTAGCCTTTGCACCATGTCCAAAGCTGGGCGATATGTCCCTTCACCTTTCATCCACATTGAGAGAAGTTGCCGCTGTCTAGCAGGGGAAAGTGATGCCAATTTGGCTAAATCCAATTGTGTAGGATGACCACAGAACTTTAAATCCTGCTGTACTACCTCATTGAGAATTTCATCAGCATCTTGCATTAAAAAGCTAGTACGTGCCAATGCTTGCTGCATTTTAGGATAACGACTTTGCAAAATATGCCAAAGTTCATGTCTACACCATGCACGGTCATAATGTATATCTAAATTAGAAGGATCATCCACATAATCGATTTTCAGTTGCTCAACCCATTGGCAAATCTGCTCACGGGAAGTATCAAGTAAAGGCCGCCAGATCAGCAATTGATCGCGCTGATCGATGGATTGCATTGCTGATAGACCTGTAACCCCCGCACCTGACAACAAGCGTAACATTAACGTTTCGGCCTGATCTTGCTGATGGTGAGCAAGAACCAATACCTCATTTTTATCTATATGCTGAAAATAAGCCTGATAACGCACTTCACGTGCTTGATTCTCAAGATTGCCTTGAGCGACTTGAACTGGCTGAAGAATATAAGGAATATTAAGCGTTGTACATTGTTGAGCAACAAAATCAGCCCACTCATCACTGACTTTTTGCAGTTGATGGTTGACATAAATTGCACGAATTCGCTCAGGAAAAAGCTGTGCCAGCAGATGTAGCAATAGCATGGAATCCATACCGCCGCTACATCCGATTAAGAAACGGGTATCTTCAGGAAATTGAGAATACTGTTTTAAGAAGCAAGACCTAAATTGTTGCTGCCAAACTTCATTAAACGTTGATAACGTGCTTCGCATCGTTCTTCCGCAGTCATTGGCTGTAATTCATCAAGCGCTTGTTTTAACACATCCTTAAGTTTTTCCATAACCTCAAAAGGATGCAAATGAGCGCCATCACCCTCATCAACCACATATTCAACAATGCCAATTTCTTTCAGTTTATTGGCAGTTAATGCAAGTGCTTCACTGGCTTGTTCAGCTTTATCCGCAGTTTTCCATAGAATCGATGCACAACCCTCAGGAGAAATCACAGAATAGATACTGTGCGAAAGCATAATGACGCGATCAGCAACACCAATCCCCAAAGCACCACCAGAACCGCCTTCACCCAAAACTGTCGCAATCACTGGCACTTTAAGGCTTGAAAGTTGCGCCAAACTTGTTGCAATTGCTTCCGCTTGACCACGCTCTTCAGCACCAATACCAGGGTATGCCCCCATCGTATCGATAAAAGTAAATACAGGAAGGTTAAAGCGTTCCGCCATATCAAGTAAGCGTTGAGACTTTCTGTACCCTTCAGGATTACACATCCCAAAGTTATGCTGTAATTTTTCACGCGTACTACGACCACGGTGTTGACCCACAACCATCACTGGTAGACCGTTAAAACGGGCCAAACCACCCACCATTGCACCATCATCACCATATAGACGATCACCATGCAAGGTATCAAATTCAGTAAAGATTTCGCCTACGTAATCCAAAAATTGCGGACGCTCAGGGTGACGTGCAATTTGAACCGTTTTCCAAGCTTGAGATTGAGCAGCTTTATTTTTCATAAGTCGAGTATTATCCCTAATTCACCGATGGATTACGCATCGGAAGTTTAGGTTTAAGTGATATGAAATGATTGATCATTCCATCATCACAAAACCTTTAAGTTAATCGATAAACTGTTCCGACTGAATATTCAATTCAATGTCCCAATGCTTAAATTGCACTTGCTCATCATGCAAATCTGCAACCAGCAATGGCCATTGTTTGGCATCACCAGAAACGCTGAGTTGCCATTGTTGCTCATTCTCTACCGCCAATTCAATGGCAGGAAGCATCTCATCGCTACGACTATGATTCAGTAAAACAGCAAGACGGAGTAACAAACACAAGTACACAAGCTTGTTGCCGCCCACTTTTAGCACTTCTACTTTGGCATCTACTCGCAATTTACGACGATGATGAGCGACCAAATGTGACAAATGGTTTTGATCAATTTGTGAAAAACCTGGAATGTCTGAATGTTGTAATAAGTAAGCACTGTGTTTTTGATAACCACTATGGCTAATGGCTAAGCCCATCTCATGCAAATAAGCAGCTCGACGCAAAAGATCACTATCATCACTGTTTAAATTTAATGTACTGGCCACGGCATTAAACAAATGTTGTGCTGTTTCTACGACACGCTCAGCTTGTTTTGCATCTGCACCATAGCGTCCCATCATTGCCTGTACACTACGATCCCGAATATCTTCATGTTGGAAACGGCCTAATAAGTCATACATTACACCTTCACGTAATGCCCCATCAGAATATACCAGCTTATCAATATTCAAGACTTCAAAAACAGCATAAAGGATCGCTAAACCCGCAGGTAATACAGCTCGACGGTCTTCTTTTAAGCCTTCAAACTCCATATCTGAAATATTTTTAAATTTCAGCAATTTATCTTTTAACTTTTCTAAACCTTCTCGAGTAAGATTTTCTTGCTCATCACTCCAGCCCATATTGACAGCAATTTGACGACACGCTTTGATAGTTCCACTAGAACCGACCACAGTATCCCAACCCGCAGCTTTATAGGTATTTGCAATCGAAGACAATTCTTTTCGTGCAGCAACCACAGCTTTATCAAAAGCCTTGTTATTAATATCGCCCTCGGCAAAATAGGCTTTAGTAAAAGCAACACAGCCCATTTGTAAAGATTCGGTATGAATCGGCTCAAACTCTTCACCAATAATCAATTCAGTAGATCCACCACCAATATCGATCACCAGACGACGACCACTATTGGCCATAGTATGCGATACACCCAAGTAAATAAGTCGAGCTTCTTCTCGTCCCGCAATAATTTCGATGGGTTTTGGCAGGATCTCAGCTGCTTTTTGAATAAATTCATGCCCATTTTTAGCTTGACGTAGCGCATTTGTCGCTACAATTCTGAGGCGAGTGGGCTGTACTGAACTTAAACGTCCAACAAAACGCGCTAAGCAAGCCAAGCCTCGTTGCTGTGCAGCTTCAGTTAAGTTTTTATTTTCATCTAATCCAGCCGCAAGCTGAACCTTTTCTGACATAGAAGCAACTTTCTTAACTTCACCATGATCCACACGAGCAATTGCCAAATGGAAACTATTTGACCCCATATCAATCGCGGCAAGTAATTCTTCATCAATCAAAAAATCAGACATTATTTATACAAACTCATACTGAATTGTTGCTTAGATTAATTCACATACACGCTTTTTAAAAGCCATTTATTTAGACAATTTGATGAGTCATTATTTTTTCAGCATATATGACAATTATGTGACAGTTTCACTGATTTTCTAAAGATCCGATTGTAAATATCGTGAGCATCAATTGGACAAACTCACAAATTAGAATGAAAATTTAAGCATCCCCCTACATTGTTAAAGATGACTATGTAATACTTATATCCATAGATAGATTCATCTTTAAAATATTTTGGAGCAAAATCCATGTCTGGCAATATCGTAAATACCACTGATGACAACTTTGATGCAGATGTACTTCAATCTGATATCCCTGTAATCGTAGATTTCTGGGCTGGCTGGTGTGCACCGTGTAAAGCGATTGCACCCGTTCTTGAAGTACTTTCAACTGAATTTGAAGGTAAAGTTAAAATCGTTAAAGTTGATGTGACTGCATGTGAAGCAACTGCGGTCAACTATAACATTCGTAACATTCCAGCGTTATTGATGTTCAAAAATGGTGAAGTTGTTGCTCAACAGATTGGTGCAGTGCCAAAATCTAAATTAACTGCATTCATTGAAGAAAATATTTAATTTGCTGAATTTATACATTATTTGTATAAATCTAGGAAAATGAGAAATACGCTTGATTTTCTAGCGTATTTTTTTTCGACTATAATTTGACAAACTTGTTGATCTAACTTATATTCCATGCTCAAGGAACATTAGGATTCTCTTCCTGTTTCTTAAAGGACAACACATAAGATCGCCGTTCGGCAACAGAAATTGTTTTACATATTTCTCCTCGAAAGAACTACATAGATTCTGAGTTTGTTTTTGTGTCTATACAACTTCAACTCACCTATTACACTGCTGGCGACTTTTGCTTCTTTTCTCTTTATCTGTGTTCCACACATCCTTATTCAATCTGACCATTTATGAATTTAACTGAACTCAAGAAAAAACCGATCGGCGAACTCATTAAAATTGCTGAGTTTATGGGCCTTGAAGGAATGGCTCGTAATCGTAAGCAAGACATCATTTTTGCCATCCTCAAACGCCATGCAATGAATGGCGAAGAAATTTTTGGTGATGGTGTTCTTGAAATTTTGTCTGATGGTTTCGGCTTTTTACGTTCCGCTGCAGGTTCTTATCTTGCAGGTCCGGATGATATCTATGTTAGTCCTTCACAAATTCGTCGTTTCAATCTACGAACGGGTGATACGATTACAGGTACGATTCGCCCACCTAAAGAAGGTGAACGCTACTTTGCATTATTAAAAGTTAATCAAATTAACTATGACACTCCTGAAAACTCACGCAATAAAATTTTATTTGAAAACCTCACACCACTTTTCCCAACTGAGCAATTGGTTATGGAATTGGGTAATGGTTCTTCTGAAGATTTGACAGCGCGTGTAGTGGACTTAGTTGCACCCATTGGTAAAGGTCAACGTTCAATTATCGTAGCACCGCCAAAAGCGGGTAAAACAATGTTATTACAGAACATTGCTCAATCTATTGTGCGTAATAATCCTGAATGCTTCTTGATTGTACTTTTGATCGACGAACGTCCTGAAGAAGTAACCGAAATGGAACGTACTGTGCGTGGTGAAGTTGTTGCATCAACATTTGATGAATCTCCAGCTCGCCATGTCCAAGTTGCTGAAATGGTGATTGAAAAAGCCAAACGTCTGGTAGAGCACAAAAAAGATGTTGTAATCTTACTTGACTCAATTACACGTTTAGCACGTGCTTATAACACGGTTGTTCCTTCATCTGGCAAGGTACTTACGGGCGGTGTTGATGCACATGCCTTAGAACGCCCTAAACGTTTCTTTGGTGCTGCACGTAATATCGAAGAAGGCGGTTCTCTCACCATTATTTCTACCGCCTTGATTGAAACAGGCAGTAAAATGGATGAAGTGATCTACGAAGAATTCAAAGGTACAGGTAACCAAGAAATCATTCTTGATCGCCGTATTGCTGAAAAACGCGTCTTCCCAGCAATGAATATCAAAAAATCGGGTACGCGTCGTGAAGAGCGTCTCATGAACGAAGAAAATCTGCGTAAAGTATGGATTCTTCGTAAACTTCTTCATCCTATGGATGAATTAGTGGCGATGGAATTCTTATTAGATCGAATGAAAGAAACCAAAACAAATGATGATTTCTTTGATCAAATGAAACGTAAAGCTGCAAACTAATTCGATAAGTATTTAAAAAGGCTACTTTAATAGTAGCCTTTTTATTTGGTTGACATTATTTACATAAATATACAATCACCGAGTCTCAACGTTACAAAACATTGCAAATATTTAAATATATAAATTACGGACCAATATTTTTTATATTTATTAATAGCTTATTTATCAACAAACCAATCTAAAAGTGCAACTTGATTGTAAAATACTGTTAAAAAAACATCACTTTTTCATCAATTTGGTCAGTTTTTTTAAGATTAACAGTAGCAATTCAAAATGCGCAGTGATAGCATATTCGCATACCAGTTAGACTGCTCATGCAAAAAGCAAAAAACAGGCTAACTTGGGTTTTTTGTCTCAATTAAATTTATGAGAGTGATGCCATGTTATTCAAAAAAATCGCTATTGCTGCTGCAGTTGCTACTACTTTAGCTTTCGTTGGTTGTGCTAAAAAAACTGAAGAAGCTGCTGCTGACGCAAATGCTGCTGCTTCTCAAGCTGTAGAAGCTGCTTCTGAAGCTACTGCTGCTGTTGACGCTGCTGCTGCATCTGCTACTGATGCTGCTGCTGACGCTACTGCTGCTGCATCTGATGCTACTGCTGCTGCATCTGATGCTACTGCTGCTGCTTCAGCTGCTCAATAATAATCGCTTAGATTGTTATCAAGAAAAGAGAACCTTTTAGGTTCTCTTTTTTTTGCTATATTTTTTGTTAAAATTGGATTAATCATAAACAAGCCATATCACCTTCAAGTTAAACCTCTTTAGACCGTACTAACACGAATCCCTTAGAACTATATTTTACTTTTATTATCATCCTTTAAAATAACCGATCTAATCGGATAATCTTAGCCAACACTATAATATTTTTACTTATTTGTGTTTTTACAAAGACGCTTAGAGTTTTCTCAGATTAAAGTTATTAGCCATAAGAGCTTTGCTTATCAACAATTGCAACACATTCCCCCGCCTTGTTTTAACTAAAACTTCGTCTACGTAAAAATCCAGTTGATCATTTAATATTATGATAAAACGATATCAATCCTTGTCACAATCATTCCAACAAAGCTAGTTTATACAACTCTAGCGGCATTTATTTTTGCAATAAAAAAACCCCAAGCATATTGCTCAGGGTTTTTATCTTACAAAACTTTTTAGATTACAGAGCTTTCATCTTACGACATAAAGAGCACCAATTAATCTTCTTGTTCTGTTCCCACACGTTGTCTAAATTTTTGACCTGCACGGAATGTTACAACACGGCGTGCTGAGATTGGAATTTCTTCTCCAGTTTTAGGATTTCGACCTGGACGTTGACGTTTGTCACGTAGCTCAAAATTTCCGAAACCTGAAAGTTTAACTTGTTCACCTGCAATTAATGCTTGGCTAATCTCGTCAAAGAACAACTCGACCATTTGTTTTGCTTCACGACGGTTTAAACTCGTAAGCTCACTTAAATGATCAGCCATTTCTGCTTTTGTTAATGCTGTCATGAGGCCCTCAATGTCGCTTGATAAGTGTCTTCTAACACTTGAATAATATGATCCATACCGGATTTAATCTCAGCATCTTCGAGTGTACGTGATGGATGTTGCCATAACAATGCAAATGCCAATGAGCGTTTACCTTGTTCAACACCTTGCCCTGTATACACATCAAATAACCAAGTAGAGTCTAAAAGCTCTCCACCCGTTTTTTCGATAAGTTGCTGAATTTCACTAACATTAATCTTATCACTAATTACAAGCGCAATATCACGTCTAACCGATGGAAATCGTGATAATTCTGTAAAATTAGATACATAAGTTTGCAAAACAGCCGATTGGTCGAGCTCTGCGATCCAAGTTGTGCTCAAATCCAGTGCATTTTCCAAAGATGGATGTAGACGACCTAAATAACCTACTGATTTACCATCCACGAGAATTTCCGCAGACTGACCTGGATGTAACCATTCACGATCAGAACGAACATATTCAACTTGAACACGTCCAGCTGCTAAAATTTCTTCGACCTCGCCTTTGAGATCAAAGAAATCCATAACTTGAGCTTTTCCATGCCAAGATTCAATTTGTTTTGATCCTACGGCAATCATAGCCAAAGTTGGAATCTGTTTCAAATCTTCTATACTTTTCGCGTTTTGATAATCAAAACGTAGCCCTAGCTCAAAGAAACGTACACGACTTTGTTGACGATTGATATTGTACTGAACACACGGAATTAAGCTTGAAAGAAGAGTTGAACGCATTACCGCCAAGTCACTTGAAATGGGATTTGCAAGCGCCAATGGATTTACTTGTGAATTCAATTGTTTTTCAAGTTTTAAATCTGCAAAACTAAAACTAATTGCCTCTTGATAACCGAGTGTTACTAACGTTTGACGTAATTGAGTCAGTTCAAATTGATCCTGATGTTGAGCAAGTTTTACATCAATCACTGGCAGACTAATTTGAATATTGTCATAACCATGTATACGCGCAACTTCTTCAATTAAATCTTGATAAATTGCCATATCGTAACGGTGTGATGGGGGAACAACAATCCATTCACCTTCAGCTTTTACAGTCACATTACAACCTAAACGTTGCAGTGCATCTGTAATAAATACAGTAGGAACTTGATAACCTAGCAATTGATCGACTTGCGCTTGATTCAATTCAATTGCTTCACGTTTAGGCAATAATTCAGTTTTTTCAGATACGGTAATTGGACCGAAATCACCACCTGCAAGGGCTTGAATCAATTGTGAAGCGCGTTGCATTGCAATCATAGGCAATTCAAAATCCACACCACGTTCATAGCGTTGTGACGCATCTGTATGCAAACCATAACGGCGTGCACGACCTGCGATATGTAATGGTGCAAAGAATGCAGACTCAAGGAAAATCTCAGTGGTTTCATCTGTAACAGATGAAGACAAACCACCCATGATGCCTGCGATCGCCAATGCTTTTACATCATCTGCAATCACCATAACATCTTCGGTCAATTCAATTTCTTGTTCATTTAACAAAACAAGCTTTTCATTTGCACTTGCCTGACGCACATGCACTGAACCTTGAACCTCATCACCATCAAACGCATGCAACGGTTGACCAAGTTCCATAAGTACATAGTTGGTAATATCAACAAGAATACTGTGTTGACGAATACCTGAACGTGCTAAAGCTTGCTCCATCCACTCGGGCGTAGGTGCTTTGGTATTTACATTTTTAATTACACGGCCTAAGTAACGAGGACAACCATCCGTTGTCACAACAACTTGCTTCTGGTCAGCAAGCGTAGCAGCAACGTCTTGGATCTCAGGTGCGGTTACAGGTAATTGGTTAATTACACCAATTTCACGCGCCACCCCACGAATACTAAAGCAATCACCACGGTTTGGCGTGATGCTGATATCGATAACATGATCATCAAGATTTAAATATTCTCGAATATTTGTGCCTACAGGTGCATCAGTAGGAAGTTCTAACAGTCCATCAATTTTATCTTCAAGGTCAATTTCTGAAGCGCCACAGAGCATTCCTTGTGATTCAACACCACGAAGTTTGCCTTTTTTAATTTTAAAATCACCTGGGAGTACTGCACCAATGGTTGCAACTGGTGCTTTCATACCAACACGTACATTTGGTGCACCGCATACGATTTGCAAAGGTTCGCCCGAGCCAATATTCACCGTGGTGACACGTAAACGATCTGCATCAGGATGCTGTACAACAGTTAAAACCTCACCAATCACCACACCTGTAAATGGTTTAGCTGCGGGAACTAGTTCATCAACCTCGAGTCCCAACATGGTCAGTTGATCAGACAAAGTATCGCTATCAATTGCAGGGTTGACCCATGTGCGAAGCCAATTTTCGCTAATTTTCATTTCTAAAACCTATATTCAATATCTATGAATTCCTCTCTGACTCTTTTTTAAAAAGAATCAGAACCCTTCGTCTCGTTATCTTGGACATCCCCTCTCCTCATTAGGAGAGGTCAGGGAGAGGTATAAATTTGTTAAGCAAATTGGCGTAAAAAACGCACATCGTTTTGGTAAAACATACGCAAATCATTGATGCCATAACGCAACATTGCGAAACGCTCTACACCAAGACCAAATGCAAAGCCTTTGTATTTTTCAGGATCAATACCCGCAGCTTGTAGAACATTTGGATGCACCATACCGCAACCCAAAACCTCTAACCAACGGCCACGCTCATCCATAATATCCACCTCAGCACTTGGCTCTGTGAATGGGAAATAAGACGGACGGAAGCGTACTTTTAAATCTTTCTCAAAAAATTCATTTAGCAGATTAATCAACAAACCTTTTAATTCTGCGAAGCTGGTATTTTCAGCAACGTATAAACCTTCGATTTGATGAAACATTGGAGAATGGGTTTGATCTGAGTCACAGCGATAGACACGCCCTGGACAAACGATACGAATCGGTGGTTGCGAGTTTTCCATTGTGCGTACTTGTACACCTGAGGTATGGGTACGTAGCAAATGGTTTGCATCAAAGTAAAACGTATCATGCATCGCACGTGCAGGATGATGTCCTGGAATATTCAATGCTTCAAAATTGTGATAATCATCTTCAACTTCTGGCCCTGTCGCAACAGTAAAACCCGCTTTGGTAAAGAATTGACAAATACGTTCTTGAACCTGAGTAACAGGATGAATACTTCCTACAGCTTGCCCACGTCCAGGCAAAGTAATATCGATTGTTTCACTTGCTAGCTTTAATTCTAATTCAGCTTTCTGTAATTCAGTTTGGCGTTCAATCAACGCTGTACTGATCGCTTCACGTACTGCATGAATTGCAGCACCCTGAACTTTACGCTCTTCAGGGTCCATTTTACCAAGTGCCTTAGATTGTTCCGCAAGCTGGCTTTTTTTCCCTGTAAATTGCACTCGTACTTGGTCGAGTGTAGTCAGGTCTTGAGCTGCTGCAATCGCAGCGAGCGCTTCAGTGGTCAGGGCTTCCAGTGACATAGTAACTCTCAAAGCAATATTTTAGAAAAATAATATAACTCTATATTCTAACAGTTTTTATGCAGTCGAATGAAGTTTCCGCTTTACAAAAAATACGATTAGTCACAACTTATTCTAAATAATTTGTATATTTCCCTGTTTGATTCCTGTTGAAATGCTAGAACTTTGATTTATAAAAAGTATAAAATGGATTTAATGTCGCTGAGATCTATAAAAAATGGCACTCGATCAAATCTGGAAACGTCAACTTACACTCGTCACTTATGGCAATGAGTATCTCACTCAAGGGATTAGTTTTTCTCGTTGGGTCAATCATGCCATTTTTAATCAGCATGCTTTTGGCTTCCGTGATTTAACCAACCAGCACCTATTGGCACAGCATTTTCAGATTTGGCTTGAAGGGCTGAAGAAACAAGGCGTGTATCGACTCAGTCTACATAGCTCTAGTATTTTAAATGATGAACAAAATCCAAATGCCAATGTTGAACTGTTAGCCATCCCCCACTTTATTGTTAGCCATGATCAACAAAAGAAAACCGCATGGATTTTTGGTAAAGAATTGGCTGAATGGTATAGCGCAGACAATGATTACGAAGCACCTGAAACGCAACGTCCCAATTTACGTACCGAGATTTTTTGGCGATATAATCTGAATGCAAAATTAATTAAACGAATTGAACAAGATTTAGTTCAACCCAATTGGGATGATATTCAAGTTTATACAGACAGTGAATTGTTCGATACCCAATATGCCAAAGGTTTTCCAGAACCTGTAAATAAAGATTTACCTTATTATGGATTAGATGAAACGCTATATACCACCGAGGATACAAGTCTTAAACTTGCGCTGTTACCCACTGACTATCAAGCTGATTACGCACACGAAACCTTCTGTCGTATCGATGCATTAGAATGTTTTATTTCTGCAAAATTAAAGCATCCCTATGATGAAAATGAGCAAATCATTAGTCCTGAAGAGCAAATGAATTTGCGCCATTTCCTCCAAAAAGTTGAAGATTTAAAATCAAAATTTATTGTTAAAGTTGCAAATCATTATAAATCTGCACGCTTAACGCCAAAACAAATTGCTTCGCCTTTTGACATGCATGACAATATCAAAATCGAGCAGCGTCAGGCTTTTAGCAACAAGACAAATCCTGAGCATAAACCAGGTAAAACAGGTGTTTTTGCATTAATTATTGTGACCATTTTAATCTGCCTTGCAGCTTATTATTTTGGACTATAATGTCTTATCTATTTGATAAAATGAATCTTAAAAAGAAAGCAACATTAAAGTTGCTTTCTCACTTCCATTAAGGCGAAACCCAAAAGATTTAAACCTTGCCATGCGTTTGGATTTGTCGCATTAACATGATCTGCTGCAAGTCCAATCCCCCAAATTTGATCTACAGGCGAGGCTTCAACAATGATCTGATCTGAGGTACTCAGTAGAAACGCTTTAAGATCATTGTCTTGAGAAAACTTAGCCAAATTACCTTGAACCACAATTTCATAACGATGAGCAATCCAAATCTCATCTTGATAATTTTTGACCAAACGACCTAATGCTTTTATTTTCTTAGGATCGTCTGTTTGTAAAATTTTCTGAAAAATATTCTCGTCATTAAATAGTTTGGCTTTCTGCGCCATCATATACTGTTCTGTACTTTGATAATTGACACCTTCAATTTCAAATTTTGCAGGAAACCATTGACTTAAACAGCTCTTGTCTATTTTTCCAGAAGTCTTTTGACTATGCCCCCAAAAACACAAATAACTATACTTTTGCCCGTTCTTTACTTGTTCTTGTAAAGTTGTTAAAAATTGAGAATCACTCATTTTATTGTCCTATGATTAATATCCCACTGATACGATACTTCTGTTATGCCATCACCATAATCAGAAAGAATCTCCTCTCCAAGTACATTTCCCCCTAATTTCTCATAGAAATGACGGCTTGGATTTTTATTGATCACGCCCAAGCGAATAAATTGATAATGCTTAGCTTGAGCATATTGATAAAAGCGCTCAAACATCTCACGACCAACACCTTGTTTTTGAATTTTCTTTAATAAATAAAAAGCATTAATTTCTGCGATATTATGCGTTGTATTAAAATAACCACTTAGAAAACCAACAATTTGGCCATCTTGCTCATATACCAGTACATGGTGATCTTGATGCGAAAAAATCTGTTGCCAAAGCTGTACTCGCTTTTCGATATCTGCGCGATCTATAATTTCTTGCTTAATCATACCAGTATAGGTTTCATTCCAGCTTTGCAAATGTACTTCAGCAATCTGCTGAGCATCACCTATAACAGCTAATCGAATCATATCATCCTCATTTAATTGGGACTTATCTCGAAACCAAACTTTATACCCTTCAAAAAATTAGGTAAAAAACTTTTTTATATTGTTTAATCTTACATGTTTGTATCTGTCGCGCGATGTCATGGATATCAGCAACGGGGAAATTACTGCACATACCCCACCCAATCCAAGATGTTTATCACTTTGTATGCTAAGTAAAAACACAGCTTTCTGTAGAGCAACTTAAGATATCAGCTACACAAATATATTCAATCAATACATGGTATAGCAAGATAAGTTAACTTTTAGAGGCACTAGTGAGTTATGACGCGTCAAATAGACGCTAAAAATTGATCAATATCTTTTCGCGATTTTAAATGGATAAATCGAATATGTGAATATTGAGGATCATTCATCATCGTTATATATTGCTGACGATTTTTTTGATGCGTTTTAATCATCCACCAAATAATCGAATCACGACTAAACATTTTACCAAAATTTTCACGATTATTTGAACTCTCCCAAAGTCTGTTTCTAAAAATAGCACGGCGAACAGCTCGTTGTATGGATTGGTAAAGATTGATGTAAAAAGGAATATCTAACCAAATTACGGTATCGATATCTTGCCATTTGATATGCGTGGTTCGCGTATAATTACCATCGATGACAAAGCCAGATTTAGCTTGATCTAATTTGGTCTGAATTTTCTGAAAAAATATAGTATCGGTAGACTCTTGCCAATCATCCAACCAAAATAAATCATCCATTTCAATGTAGATGAGTTTTAATTTTTGAGCCAATTTTATTGAAAATGTTGTTTTTCCTGACGCAGAAGTCCCCACGACATTGATGCGTTTCATAGATTTAAGAACTCTCTAGAAATAAAAAGTAGCCAAACAAGCTACTTTAAATCACGCAACAACCCACTCATGATTCAATCATTTTAGATGATGTATATCAAAATAAGGGGCGTATGGTGAGTATCACTTTATGTTCATTTGCATGTTGATTGATATAATGCTCCACTGCTGTGACTTCACCTTTAACTTCAGCATCTGCACCATACATCACTTTTAAAACTTCCCCAACTCTGGGTAATAATTGCAACTCAACTTCAATTGCACCTTGTTGTAAACCTTCAATCTCAACACGCATATCTGCTCCATCATTTTCTATTGTTCATTGTTCTACTCTATGCGAGCTATTTCTAAAACAATAATGCTTTCACGTTGATATTGTGTAATGTGTATGCAAAGTTATTTGATTGTTTAAATCATTCACAAGGCCTGCTCAATCATCATAATCCAAATTATCCTCATCAATATTGATAAAATTTGCTGGTGGTGTAATTTCAAACCTGATGGCTTTAATCGTAAGATGATTGAGTAATTTTGCTTTTGCCACACGATGCATACCATCCATCACCTTGCCATCAGCAGATAGAATAATTGGATAACTTAAATCTGCCTGCTGTATCAATTGAAAATGTTCAATCATTTGCTGTGTTGTTGGATGTGTATCTGGAAACCAATACGCTTCATTGAGTTCTTGTATATTAGACAATAGAACTTCATCGATTGGGAAGTCTTGGCTCAGTTCAACTAGCTGATGTACATCCCAAATATAAGTGTCTTCACCAACTTGGCGAAAATGATATTGTTTACGCATAAGACTAGATTCACAATTTGGTCAATTCAATGCCATAACAAAATAGTTAGAGCATTCATAATGACAGATTTTACTTCAACAGAAATTTCAATGATTAGTGCTGTATTTCAACAATCAAACTCAAAGGAAACTCAGCTCTAAAAGTTCCTGCAATAGTCTGAAAACAAACTTTTAGGTATAAAAAAGACCGCTATAAAAGCGGTCTTTTTTTAATCATCAAAGATGATTAAGCAGCTAATGCGCCTTTAGCTTTTTCAGCTAAAGCAGCAAATGCAACTGAGTCATGCATAGCGATGTCAGCAAGTACGCGACGGTCGATGATCACTTGAGCTTTTTTCAAGCCATCGATCATACGGCTGTACGACAAACCATTTTGACGAGCACCAGCATTGATACGCGCAATCCATAAAGCACGGAATTGACGTTTCTTTTGACGACGGTCACGGTAAGCGTATTGACCTGCTTTAATTACTGCTTGGAACGCTACACGATAAACACGTGAACGCGCGCCATAGTAACCTTTAGCACGAGCAAGAATTTTTTTATGACGGCGATGAGCCTGTACACCACGTTTTACACGAGCCATTTATAATCTCCTTAGATGTATGGGCACATACGACGAACTGAATTCATGTCACTTACGTGAACCATGACACAACCGCGCAATTGACGAATACGTTTAGCAGATTTTTTGGTCAAAATGTGGCGTTTGAACGCTTGTTTACGCTTGAAACCGTTAGCAGTCGCTTTGAAACGCTTAGCTGCACCACGGCGAGTTTTTAACTTAGCCATAACAACCTCTTTAAACACCTGTTCGGTACGTTCGCACCATTGCGACAACGACCTGCAGGTAAGGGAGGCAGTATTCTAAATCATCTCTGTACAAAACAAAAGCAAAACATCCAACAATTTCACATTTCTCCAATGTAATTTTCGATATAAATTTCACCTAGTTTTATAAGAAAAATCAGGATTAAATCTTTATAATCATCACATCATGATAAAACTGGACAGTTATGACCCCTGCACAGGATGCTTTTGCTGCGCTTCGCTATCGAGATTTCTCAATTGTTACCATCAATCAATTTTGTTTAACACTCGCAATTCTAATTCAAGAAATTATTGTTGCCTATTCACTCTATCAAATTACCAAAGACCCACTCACCTTGGGTCTGATTGGACTAGCAGAAGCAATCCCGTTTATTGCACTGTCGCTTTGGGGTGGTTATTTTGCAGACAAGCTGAATAAACAAACTATTATGAAAGTTTGCTTATTTTTCTCCTTCCCTTTGCCATTGGTGCTTTGGTGGTTATTTCACAGTTATGATCATGGGCAAATTGGTGTGACTACACTGTCTTGGGGGATTTATGCGGTTATTTTTGGTTTGGGTACCATCCGGGGGTTCTACAATCCATCAGCAACCTCGTTAAAACCATTTTTAATTCCTCGTGAACTGTATGCCAATGGTGCAACATGGACCACGATTGGATGGCAAAGTGGCGTCATTATTGGCCCAATGCTGGGTGGTTTTATGCTGGCAGGAATCGGTCGTGAAAACAGCTTACTATCGGTAGCGGTACTTTTATTTATTTGCTTCTGTCTGATTAACTTGTTAAAGAAGCGTACTTTTCCCACCATGGAACAAGACAATCTTTGGGGCAGTTTAAGTGAAGGCTTTCGCTTTATCTGGAAAACTAAAATTGTACTGTGGGCCATATCTTTAGATTTGGTTTCAGTCTTGTTTGGTGGTGTGATTGCCCTACTTCCTATTTTTGCAGAAGATATTCTTAAAGTAGGACCTGAAGGTTTAGGTTATTTACGTGCAGCCCCTTCTATTGGCGCGTTAATAACCATGATCGCTTTAACCAAATTTCCACCCACACATCATGCTTGGCGAAATATGCTGATTGCCGTTGCAGGTTTTGGGGTGTTTACCATTATTTTTGCATTCTCAAGCAACGTATGGCTTTCTTTATTTGCTTTGGCTATGACAGGTGCTTGTGACAGTATCTCAGTGGTTGTACGCCAAACCATTTTACAAGTTTACCCTCCTGAAAATATGCGTGGCCGTGTCGCCGCAGTGAATGGGATGTTTGTTTCATCGAGTAATGAATTGGGTGCATTTGAATCTGGGCTGGCTGCAAAATATTTAGGAACAATCACTGCCACAGTATTTGGTGGATGTATGACCTTGGCCGTCGTCGCAATAAGTTGGGTAAAAACCTCTGATTTATTTAAAGTAGACATTACCAAAGGCCAAGAGTAATGTGTTTGGCTGAATAAAAAACAGTAAAAAAATGCACCTTCGGGTGCATTTTCTATTGCGAGAATACAAAATTCGATAAATACTTTGCGCAATTAAACTACTCTCATGCGTATTAAACTGCATGGATTGCCAAACCTATGAATAAAGCTCTTTTTACCACTTGTTTATTGTGCCTTTCAACCTATAGCTATAGTGCGGATAAACTTCCTACAATAAAGGTCAAAGGGGAGCAATCTGAACAAAATGATCCTCAGCATTTAACTACACGTATACAATGGGTCAAATTTCCCCAAATTCACTATCAAATCGCTGAATTAAAAGATCAAGATCGTTCAGCGATCATTCGTGTAAAAGCCAATAATGTTGGTGAAGTCACAGATGCTGATATCCAAGAGAGTACAGGCATCCGTGCATTGGATCAGAAACTTGTAGATGCTGTGGAAAATGCAAAAGTTAAACCCTATTCAAAAAATGGAAAAGCCATTGCTTTAGTCGGTTATCAAACATTTACTTTAACACTAGAGAATGCAACGGATCATGTTCAGCGCGCTAAGCAATGTACCTATATTTTTAATTCAAAGAATTGGAACAAACAACAACTCGATAAGTCGGTTCCCTTTGTTTATTTAAAACAACCACAACTTACATTGAATCAATCACTATTAAAGAATAAAGATCGTACAGTAAAGTTTAAATTTAAAGCCAATAACCAAGGCGAAATTACCCAAGTTAAGCTAACTCAACGTTCTGGTATTAATGCACTTGATCAACAAGTACTTGCAGCCGTAGAGCATGCATCAATCAATGTAAAACGTTCTTACCGGACTTTATGGATCTATAAACAATCCAGCTTCAATGATGCGATTCAATTTAAAATCAATGAATGTAAATAAATTCATAAAGATGCGTCTTTTAAGGTTAAAGATAGTTTTGTGTCTTTAGGGTCTGTTGACATTTCATAAATGGCTTACCAGCAGACCCTAACTTTTTATTAAAATAATCCGATATACACCAAATAGATAAAAACATATCTACCAGCTTTTGCAATGGTTACGATCAAAAGAAAACGCCAAAAGTTCTCTTTCATTAGCCCTGCCATCAGTGTGATTGGATCTCCGATAATAGGTATCCAGCTTAATAACAGAGACCCAAAGCCATACTTTTGATATATTTTTTCCGCTTTGAGCATATTCTTTTCAGAAACAGGAAACCATTTCTTATCTTTAAACTGCTCGATTTTAAGTCCCAAATACCAATTCACGCATGAGCCTAAAACATTGCCAATCGTTGCAACAACAAGTAATAAATATGCAGAATGCTGGGTTTGTATCAATAATCCAAGCAATACCGCTTCAGACTGCAACGGGAGTAAAGTAGCCGCACCAAATGCTGAAAGGAAGAGTAAAAAATAAGCCATAAAATTAGCTAAAGTTGGGTTTAGGTTTTAAGGTATAAGTCAAGAATGACAGGATAAAGGGAGCAAGAAAAGCCAACCAAAATGAAAGGTCTGATTTAAAAAACTTCTGCAACAATGTGAGTTGAGCTTTACCCTCTGAAATCGCTTGCCAATCGATTTTGATATGAATAAAGCCGTAGAATAAAACAATAAAATAAAGTGAAAGCAAAATGACTAAGATAATGGTATTCAAAATGCTTTGCTGTAATTTATTTTGAAAAATGCCAAAGACCATAGCAAAAACCAAGCCTAAAACACTCACGATGCTCAAAATAATAAACCAGAAGTAATCATATGCGGAGTGATACTGCAAGATGCTACAAAGCATTGCTGTGATTAGCATCACGGCAAAAGAGATGAGGAAATGCCAAACAAAGTTTTGCTTCATACTCACCTCCTTGTTGGATTTACTACTTACAATTCAATCATCCTAAATCTAGCATTTTTTTTGTTTTACGATACTGAAAATGTGCCCAAATAATCGCCAATAACATAAAGATAATCCGAGACCATTGATAACGTTGCGCAATCGGGTCTATCACACTTCTAATCAGGGCTGACGCTTGACCATTTAATTCCTCTAAAATATTTTGAATATGCACAATTTCCGCAATATAGAGCATTAAACAACCGGCAATACCAACAATGATACTCCAGTAAATTTTTGGATTCGTTTCTAATATTTTCGTAAAGTTCAAAAAGAAATCTTTCATGACTAAAGCCTACCAACCATCCAAAAATCGATCATTTAAAAAATAAAAAACCACGTTACGTGGTTTCTCATCTTAACATAAAATACATTTCACACTTTTATTGATAGCGCTCTTTGTATCGCTGGGCGCGCAGTTAAACGCTCAATATATTCTTTAACATAAGGATAATCCTCTAGCTCTATTTGCTGCCACTCATAGCGTAATACCCACGGTAAAATGGCCATATCTGCAATCGAATATTCACCAGCCACATATTTTTGTCCAATGAGCTGCTTATTTAAAACACCATACAAACGTTGAGTTTCCGTAACATAACGATCAATTGCATAAGGAATTTTTTCTTTAGCAAATTTACCAAAATGATGGTTTTGCCCTAACATCGGCCCCAGCCCGCCCATTTGCCACATTAACCATTGTTCAACTTCAACACGATCTTGCTCATCGCTTGGATAATACAGGCCTGTTTTACGACCAAGATATTGCAAGATTGCGCCTGACTCAAATACTGAAATCGGCTCACCATTTGGGCCATCTTGATCGACAATAGCGGGAATTTTATTGTTCGGTGAGATACGAAGAAAATCGGGCTGGAATTGGTCATTCTCTAAGATGTTGATGGGGAAAATCTGATAATCCAAACCCATTTCTTCAAGTGCAATGGTAATTTTATGGCCATTGGGCGTACCCCAATAATAGAGATCAATCATATTTCATCCTTCTGCGTTTTCACGTATTTTCTGAATTTTATTGCGTTAATCGGTTACTTTTATAACATGAATTTGCTTAATTCAGTATGCTATAAAAAGAGATTATTCTAATAATCTATTCTAAAATTATGTTATTGCATTTTATAAAATACAGCACGTTCTCATATTATGATACTAATTTCAAATATCTACTTCAGCAATTGCATCTATATATGTTTTGGCCTTTTCACCCACAAATTTACGCCCAGCATTGTTTCCCAATATCCACTCATCGGGATTAAATAAGTCAAATAAACCGACTTTCACTAAGGTAGGGATAGCGAGTATCAGTTCTTGCTCAATCTCTCCACGTAAACCTGAGTTATACAGATTGATATTATGCAACATGGTTGCCACTGTACCAGTTTGTACAGCACTACCATCCTTTAATTTAACCACAGGCAAGACCTCACCTGCTTGAATAATTTTTTGGTTAATACTCGATAATTCATTTGAATTTTGGATAGATGACATATCAATTCCACTCGATTCAGATTGATTTACTACCATTTTAACGTAAAAAAGCACTGCTTAATGCAGTGCTTTTTTAACAGATGAATAATTACTTTTTCTTTTTAGGTCCAAGTAACATACCCATTTGACGGCCTTCCATTTTTGGTGCTTGTTCAACAATACCAAACTCTGCTACGTCTGCTTCAATTTTTTGCAATTGTGCAAGACCCAACTGTTGGTGAGCCATTTCACGACCACGGAAACGTAGAGTAATTTTGACTTTGTTGCCTTCTTCAAGAAACTTCAGAATAGCACGCAACTTAACATTGTAATCACCAATGTCTGTACCAGGGCGCAACTTGATTTCTTTCACTTGAACTTGATGCTGTTTCTTTTTCGCATCTTTTTGCTTTTGCTTCAGATCAAATAAATGTTTGTTGAAATCCATGATTTTACAAACAGGTGGCTCTGCATTCGCCACGATCTCAACAAGATCAAGATCAACCTCTTCAGCAGCACGCAAAGCTTCAGCAAGTGAAACGATGCCTTTTTGCTCTCCATCTGCAGCAACGAGACGCACATCTTTCGCTTTGATCTCATCATTTAATGCAGGACGATTACTTTTAGCACCTTGTTGTTGGTTACGGTCAGGCTGTTTAATCTTTCTTACTCCACAATATACCGGCCGCGTTCGGCTACGGCTGCTTTCACTAGGTCAATAAATGCGTCTATTGACATAGTACCTAAATTTTTTCCAGAGCGAGTACGAACATTCACAGTCCCTTCCTCTACTTCTCGATCTCCAAGTACCAATAAGTATGGAATACGCTCTAGTGTACGCTCACGAATCTTAAAGCCGATTTTCTCATTTCTCAAGTCTGAAATTGCTCGAATTCCATTTTCTTTGAGTTTTGCGACGACTTGCTCACAAGCTTGCGCTTGAGAATCCGTAATATTCATGACACATGTTTGGATTGGAGCCAACCATGGTGGCATAAAGCCTGCGTAGTGTTCAATTAGTATACCAATAAAACGTTCAAAACTGCCAAGAATTGCACGATGTAACATCACAGGATGGTCACGATCGTTATCTTCTGTTACATATGAAGCGTCTAAACGTAACGGTAAGTTAAAATCACACTGGATTGTACCGCACTGCCAGATACGTCCTAAACAGTCTTTTAATGAAAATTCAATCTTTGGACCGTAGAAAGCACCTTCACCAGGTTGTTCTTCCCATTTAAGATTTGCAGCATCTAAAGCATCTGCTAAAGATTTTTCTGCAACATCCCAAAGTTCATCAGCACCCACACGTTTTTCAGGACGTGTAGACAATTTCATTTGTACTTCTTCAAAGCCAAAATCTTTATAAACATCTAAAGTCAGTTTAATAAAGTCTGCAACTTCTTTACCAATTTGTTCAGTTGTACAGAAAATATGTGCATCATCTTGAGTAAAGCCGCGTACACGCATAATCCCGTGTAACGAACCTGATGGCTCATTTCGGTGACATGAACCAAACTCTGCCAAACGAATTGGAAGATCACGGTAAGATTTTAAACCTTGGTTAAACACTTGAACGTGACATGGGCAGTTCATTGGTTTTACCGCATAGTTACGACTTTCTGAATGTGTCGTAAACATATTTTCTGCATAGTTGGCAGCATGACCCGATTTTTCCCACAAAGTGAAGTCTACAATTTGTGGTGTTTTAATCTCTTGGTAGCCATTGTCTTGTTGAACTTTACGCATGTATTGTTCAAGCACTTGGTAGATCGTCCAACCATTGGCATGCCAAAACACCATACCTGGCGCTTCTTCTTGCATATGGAATAAATCTAAAGCTTTACCAATTTTACGATGATCACGCTTTTCAGCTTCTTCAATGCGCTTGATATAAGCTGCTAATTCTTTTTTGTCTGCCCAAGCAGTACCATAAATACGCTGTAATTGTTCATTCTTCGCATCACCGCGCCAATATGCGCCAGAGATTTTAGTCAATTTGAATGATTTTAAAAATTTGGTATTCGGTACGTGTGGACCACGACACATATCTAAATAATCTTGATGATAGTACAAGCCCATTTGAGTTTCTTCAGGCATGTCAGCAATCAAACGTAACTTATAATCTTCACCACGTGCAGTGAATTCAGCAATCACATCATCACGAGGTGTCATTTTTTTAATGACATCATAATCCTGATCGATGAGCTTTTTCATGCGCGCTTCGATTGCAGCCATATCATCTAAAGTAAATGGACGGGGCATCCAGATGTCATAGTAGAAACCTTCTTCAATGACAGGGCCAATCACCATTTTTGCTTCAGGGAAGAGTTGTTTTACCGCATGACCCACCAAATGTGCACAAGAGTGACGAATAATTTCTACACCGTCTTGATCTTTTGGAGTAATGATTTGTAAGGTTGAGTCTTCGGTAATTAAATCACTTGCATCGACTAAGCGACCATTTACTTTCCCAGCAACTGTATTTTTAGCCAGTCCAGGTCCAATACTTTGAGCAACTTCCATAACGGAAACAGCTTGATCAAAACTTTTTTGATCGCCATTTGGCAATGTGATAATAGGCATATTTAAAAATCCTTAAGGAGTGATGCCCCGTACAATGGAGCATGTCACCGCGAGATTATGATCGAGGAAAATCCTCAAGATAAAATCGGTGGAACAAAATAAAAGTGTGTCAAATTTTACACCTTTACAGCATATTTATAAACCTTTGTCTTAAAATTATTCTTTATTCTGATTTAAATTGTACTTTTGATTATCCATCGACTCTCCCTTTTTAGCAAATTACTCTCTAAAGGTTTCCCACGCTTCAAAATCTCGATTTTTATAACAATATAATTTATGAAATTGAGGAATAATCGCTTCGCTTTGCGTGGGTCTTAAAAATACAAAATCATCAACAGCTATTTCAGTATTTTTAGGCACATTAACCATTTCTTGATTGGTACTTCGCCCATAAAGTGCATGCGGATGAATCCCCCGCGGATAAACATAATGGGCCATCCAATATCCACCATACACAAATAAGGCTTTAGAGCTATGTGGTAATTTATCTAAAACGGCTAATCCAGGTAACTGGGTAAATGGCAGCACTTTTAAAACAGGGGTTGAAATCCATAGTGCAGCTTGTAAAACACTTAAACCATCACTGTCAAAGTCACTTGGTTTGAGTAACATAGAGCCAAAAGAAAGATCATTACAGACACTTTGCTCCACGTGGAGGTAAAATGTAGGGCTACCGCCACCGTTAAAACAAAGATTAGCTCGCCATAAATGTGGAAATTGCTGTTGAATAATATTTTTATAATTTTGATAAATGTCTTGTGACTCTCGATAGGCAACATCAATCTTTTTAATCACTGAAGGCAGCTTCGTCACATGAGCATCATACCCCATCAAGCCAGCAAGTGCTAAATACTCAGGATGTTGCTCAATCAATCTTAATATTTCGATCAGTGCAAAATCAGAACGAACACCACCGCGATGTAAACCCACATCAATTTCAATATTGATTTTAAGCTTTAAACTAAACTGTTTTGCAACATCAAGATATTGTAATAAACGTGCTTTAGAATCAATTAACCATTGTATATCGGCTTGTCTGCAATTTTGATTCATCGCATAAAAATGCTGAACTATACTCACAGGCATCGGTTTCCCAAACAATACATCTGCATCCGAAAAGTTCTCAAGGATGGGGGAAAGCTGTGGCATGTGAAATAGCATAAATCGTTGAGTCGAAAGCTTTAGACTAATGTTTTTTAATAATGCTAAGCATGCCAAAGACTTTACCACGAGGCGTGGTTGCAAATGGCTAGCGTATTTAAGCTTTTTGGCAACGTACTGTAGATTTTGTTCAAGCGCCTGATCATCAACAATTAATCGAGGTAATGCACCATTTGACTGTTTTAAATCACGATTTAATTGCTCAAAAAAGTTGTTCATAGTCTACCTTTATGGTCTATTTTAGTTTTACCCATTCACTTAATTTTATCCATTATTCAGATAAGAATAGCTTTTCTAAATAAGGATTTAAAAACTTTCCGCTTGGATCAAGTCGTTCTCGCAACTGCATAAAGGCATCCCACTTAGGGTATAAGGTCTGAAGTTGTGTTGCTGTCATACTATGCATTTTCCCCCAATGTGGTCGTCCCTGATAATGTTGCAAAATCGACTCAACTTCATCAAATAATTGTCTAGGTGCTTGCTTATGATATTGGTGTACTGAGATGGAAATAGAGTCCCGCTGATAAAACGGACTCAACCAAATATCATCACCTTTGACAAATCGAAACTCCACAGGGAAAAAGGTTTGTATTTTTGAGTTTTTTAGCGCTGCTAGAACAGCTTGCAAACATTCCACACCCAATTCAACTGGAACCTGATATTCCATTTCATTAAATTTCGTTTCACGCGGTGTCGGGAAAATCTTGCCTGACCAATCAACAAATGTGCTTGGCTTAATAAAAACGCCTAAGAGCTTTTGTAGTTTTGGATTCAATGCCGGAAAAGATTTGGTTAACTCGCAACATAAGGTTAATAACGTATCTTCAGATGGCCATGATTCAGTTCTTGGTTGAATCTCATCTTCAGTAATATCTAAGGTTTTTAAAATCAACTTATCTGCATGAGAAAATGCAAAACACTCAATATGCCGATATTGTGCTTTCCATTGGTCAATATTTTGAATAAAGTCTTGGACCGCGCACAGTCTAACTTGCTCTTTGAGTTTATAACGTGGTTTATTTTGCATGGTGATTTTAGTCAAAATCCCTAAACTCCCTAAAGACACTCGTCCTGCAGCAAAAATATCTGGATTTTCATGGTGATTACAATGAAGTGTTTCTCCTGATGCTGTGAGTAATTCAAATGCTTGTACATAACCGGAAATGCAATATAAGCCTATGCCAGTACCATGTGTTCCTGTTGAAACAGCACCAGCTAAACTTTGCTGGTCAATATCACCCTGTTGCATTAATGACTGTTGCATCGGTTCTAAATATTGCCCTAAATTAAATAATCGTGTTCCCGCCCAAATACTGGCTTGAGCAAATTCAGTATTGACTTGATCCACACCAGAAAGACCATCCAAAGACAGCAATGTTGCATCAGTACACACCAAAGGTGTAAATGAATGACCTGCTCCCACCACCCGAATCTTTGCTTGGGTTTCGACAATGTGTTTTAACTCGTCAAGACTATCAGGCTTTAAAATCAGCTCAGGGTGAGACTGTTGATAGCCCGACCAATTGTTCCATTTTTGCTGATTTGATTTGTGCTTGTTTGGTGCTTGATTAATCAACTGATTCATAATGCTCATCCTTTAGCGTACAGCAGTTTTTAAATTGCCGTGATTTGTTCTTTTTTCTATTTCGTGTAGTGGAATCGTTGATGGGCGTGTGACTTGATCATATTCGCGTTGAGATTTATCTAGATTTAACTGCGCTGCTAATTGCCAAAATTTGTACTGAATTGCAGCATGTGTCCATTGGCCATATAAGGTATGTGCACCTTCATAAGCTTGTTGCTGATATTCTTCATTGGTGGTGATATAGCCCATATAATCATTGCAGTAAGACACCAAACCAACCTTTGAAATACCCCGATAGATTGCAAACTGTTTTGTCACAGTCTGAATCACTCGTTGCCCTGCTGTTGTAGTTATTTCTCCGGGGCAACAAATCAAGGCCAATTGACCAATTTGGATTATCTGTAGCGGAATAACACTCGGAACCAGTGGGCTATCTTGAATGGCACCAGCTTTGACTTGGCGATTCATTTCTGCAATTAAAGGATCAAAAATACTTGGGGGAAAATCTAAATGTTGACCCAACAACTGATTGTCAGGACTTTCTAAAACAATCTCTTTCGGGAATTGTGAGTCATAGAGTGCTTTATATTTGCTGTAATGTGGAGAATTCGAGTTTACTAAACGTTGCTTACGTACCCGCTTAGCCAGTAAAGACATCACTTTAAGAATCGCTTTAGGTGTCCCCTTACCATCTATAGGCGTTCCCCCAAAGAAGCCGACACCATGACAAGCTGCACTGGTTTTAGCCCCTTGGATCCCCTGACTAAATTCACTTGGCACATCAACTTGACTCAGGTCTACATAGGATAAAACAGCATCGATACCACCTTGGAGTAAACATGCTTCCATTACTATGTTGGTATTTTTTTCAATCGGTGTAGTCAGTGCTTTAAGCGCAATTTCACTTTGAAAACGCCCATTTTGCTCAGCATATTGATATTCTTTTTCACCCTTAACTTTCTTGCGAATCGCATCTTGTTTAGGACCATGAAAATGTGGCGATACATCACCTGCTGTTGCTTGTGCAAAAATTGCAACAGGTTGTTGAATGCCTTGTGTTAATAAGTATTGCTCACTTAATGCCGAAGCATAGCCTTTATTATCACCATCATGTGCTTTGAGTTGGCTACTCAAACATGTTGCATGCACCCCAAATAATGAAATAAAAGAACATAATTGATCGTCCCGATAAAAACCTATTAATTGCATTTCACGGTTTAAGGCGAGATGAGTTTCTGCTTCGGTTCTTTGAATCACATCTGGGTTACGATTATAAGCCTGCAAGGATCTATTCCATGCCACAGGAATATCGGGAGGAAATTGACAACATTGATAACGAATTTCAGTTTCTTTCTCTGTGCCTATAGCATTGGAAATACTGAGCATGACCGCATTAACCACAGTTTCGAGATGCTCTGCTACAAAACCCGGAGTCGGCATATTATATAACGCTTCATACGCACAACCGCCTGGCCCAGAATGAGTATGCGTTGCCATCAATACCAAATGCTGTTCATTAAATTGGTCTGTAAATTTTTGCTTTAAGCGCTCAACAACGCCGCTTCTTATCGCATATGTAATACAACCAAAATCCAGACAACAAAAAATAATCGGCTGTTCTAAAGCTAAACTACGGATACTAAATGATCGAGCAAACAAAGCTGTACGCTTTTCATAAGCACGATGCGACCACATACCATAACCAAACATGGCATAACCTTGCGGCTGAATGTTTATTTCTTGCTTATCCCACCCCACCAAAAACATATGCGATCATCCTTTATCTTTTTTATATCAGCGAACACGAGAAGTAGATTGAATCTTAATCAAAAATATGCGATACCAACTAGGGTAAAAGCAACAATAATATGGGGGGCGAAGCGGACTTTATGAGCTTGCAGCAAAAGGAAATTGCCAATTCTCAATTTTATATTCCACCAATGATATTGACGAGTTTGATTCATTATGCCGAACAACGACACTGGCAATATGACATTTGGTTTACAGCACAAAATTTAGATTTGGAAAAAATTCGCCAAGGGCATGGTTTTGTTGGTTTTTCAGAACTATGTGAGGTTATTCATCTCGCAGTTAAAGATACTCAGCAACAAAATTTAGGTTTATTGCTGGGCAGTAGTGAAGGTCAGATTTCAATTGGTATTTTAGGCTTTGCCATGCAAGCCTGCAAAACAGTAGCTGAAGCATTGGAGACCGCACTGCACTATCATCCCATTTCAGGTAGTGTCTTAGATTTAACCGTCAATCTTGTTGATGATTATTGTGAAATTGAACTTTCTGAGCGAAGTAACTGTGGTGAGCTAAAAGCATTTTTCTGTGATGAAGTATTTGCCAGTATTATTACCTGTGTCAATATGATGCTAGACGATAGCTATGAGTTGGTGAGTCTGGAACTTAGCTACGATCATTCAGCATACCTCAATGATTATAAAAGAATTTTCAATTGCCCGATTTATTTTAAATCGACTAAAAATATTATCAGATTTAACAAAACACTCTTGTCGAGAAGACTCAAAAACTATAGCCCTGTCAATTATCAAAGCGCAATTCTGATTTGTGATCAAGCTTTAAAACAATTTGATCAAATGAATCAGCACAGTTTGGCAAAGGTATTAGCACATTTGATTGAAAGCCATCTACCTGAACGCTTTGATATGCAACTAGCAGCGCAATATTTTCATTTTAGCGAACGTCATTTACGGCGTTTACTACTCAATGAGGGGCTAAATTTTCAGTTATTAAAGCAACTGGTGTTAGAAAAAAAAGCCAAACAGTGGATTGAAGAAAATCAATCGATTAGTGAAATCAGTTTCAATCTTGGTTTTAGTGAGTTAAGGGAATTTCGTCGTGCATTTAAAAAATGGACTGGATCTTCGCCAACGGAATACAAAAAAGCGAAACTGATGGGTTCAGTTATTCGTATTTAAATGATGAGATTTTAAATAAGATTCTGAATAAAATCAGGATTAATATTTACATCAAATGTCCAAAATATTAATTTAATTCAATAAATTAAATATTACAAAATATTTAAACAATGGTAAAGATGTCTAACGATGCATATTTAGCTGAAATACTCGACTAAAGCCTAAATGAATTCTTACAGGCTTATGCATATCTTTTAAACACGGAAATTAGAACAAATATAGATGGAGCTAAACATGGTTAGTGCCTATGATCAATTACCACGTACCCCTGCAAACTTTGTAGCATTATCACCTTTACGTTATCTAGAACGTGCAGCCTACATTTATCCAAATCAAGATGCGATTGTACATGGCGCTCGTCATATCTCTTGGCGTGATACCTATACCCGTTGTAGTCAATTTGCCCATCAATTACAAAATCTTGGGATTCAAAAAAACGATACTGTTTCTGTTCTTTTACCCAATATTCCTGCGATGGTCGAAGCACATTTTGCAGTACCCATGGCTGGCGCTGTTTTAAATACCCTCAATACTCGTTTAGATGCCAAAACCATTGCATTTATGTTAGAACATGCTGAAACCAAAGTCCTATTGGTTGATCCAGAGTTTGCGGCTTTAGCTAAAGAAGCTGTAGCGCTTATTGATCAACAAATCTATATCATTGATGTTGCAGATGAGGAATACGAAAATAATGAGGCTACAGCGCGTATTGGTCAAATTGAATATGAGGAATGGCTAAAAGGTGGCAATGCAGATTTTGAGTGGCATTTACCTCAGGATGAATGGGATGCGATTAGTCTAAATTATACCTCAGGGACCACAGGCAATCCAAAAGGAGTGGTTTATCACCATCGTGGTGCTTATATCAATGCTGCCAGTAATATCATTGCCTGCGGTATGACGCCACGTTGTAAATATTTATGGACACTTCCGCTATTCCATTGCAATGGGTGGTGTTTTGCTTGGACTGTTGCCGCCAATGGCGGTACCAATATCTGTTTACGTAAAATTGATCCTAAGTTGGTTTATCAACTCATTGATCAATACAAAGTTGACTATTTCTGTGGTGCACCGATTGTCCTTTCAATGTTGATCAACACTCCAAAAGAGCAACAAATTAAATTTAAACATCATGTAGAAGTAATGGTGGCTGGGGCTGCACCGCCTGCGGCAATTATTGAAGGAATGCATCATATCGGCATTCAAGTCAATCATGTCTATGGTCTCACTGAAACTTATGGCCCTTCTGCATTATGTGCCTCTCAAGCAGGTTGGAGTGAACTGTCTATTCAAGAACAAGCTCAACTACACTCGCGCCAAGGTGTACCTTATCCATTACAAGATGGTATGCGTGTGTTGGATGCTGAAACGATGCAACCTGTGCCTAATGACGGCAAGACCATGGGAGAAATTATGTTCCGTGGCAACATCGTCATGAAAGGCTATTTAAAAAATACTAAAGCCACAGAAGAAGTCTTTAAAGGTGGCTGGTTTCATACCGGTGATTTAGCGGTTTGCCAACCTGATGGTTATGCAAAAATTATGGACCGTTCAAAAGACATCATTATTTCAGGTGGTGAAAATATCTCATCTTTAGAGGTTGAAGAGGTTCTTTATACTCATCCTGCAATTATGACAGCGGCAGTGGTTGCGCAACCCGATCCGCGTTGGCAAGAAGTTCCTTGTGCCTTTATAGAACTTAAACAAGGTGCAGAGACCACCCCTGAAGAGGTGATTGAATTCTGTAAACAGCATTTGGCACGCTTTAAAGTCCCTAAAAGTGTAGTGATTTGTGAGATTCCAAAAACATCGACAGGTAAATTGCAAAAATTTATCTTACGTGACTGGGCAAAAGAGCGCTCAGTGGGCGAGTTTAATTAGCCTACCCGTTTGAATCATCCAATTTACCCTCCTCTTCCCAGTAAAAATAAACGACTGTTTTTATTTAGAAGGTCATCCTGGAGAGAGAGGTAAATTGCTGAAAGAATAAAATAAATTGGTAAAAATGGGCTTAAAACTTTAATTTCTCATTTCTCGACTTCATTTTAGAAATTATGCTTTTCTTGTCGCTTATTGATAGCATCATTAAAACTTTTTGATCATTTAAACATAATAAACGATGAATAAACTTCGTACAGAAATAGAACCCGATTTTGAAACAGCACAACAACTTTATCTAACTGTGCTCGAATTGATTACCAATTACATAGACTATTGCGATGAGTTTGGTGATGAAGACTCGCTTGAATATCAAAAACTCAGTGAAACACTTACAGAAATTACCAGTAAAGACATTTCTCAATATGAACTTTGGGAGTGGTGGGAAGCCGAAGGTATTGAAAATTTAAGCTTTGATATTTGCCTACCTGAGCCTAAAATCATCCACAATATTTCAAAACAAGAACTTACTGAAATTGTCCAGCGGATTAAAAGCTCAGATTTTAATACTCAACACGCAAATGATTTCATCAATGCTTTTTACCTCCGTACCATTTTCTCAGGCGGGTATTTTTATAACTTTTTAAAACTCAATTTTAAAGCATTTAAACATCAATTGTTTCAACGTAATAAAGATCAAGCAGGACGATACTTTGAATATTCGGTAGAAGACATTGTGGATCGGCTTTGGAGTCAATGATTGCCATAAAAATATCACCATCAACAAAACATGCAATTCGTCTATTGGTTTAAATCATTGAGAGGCATATTTTGACTGGCATTTTATTGGACACAAGTTTTTACGATTTTGACTATTTGTATCCTTATTTTTCAATGAAAAGTGTTTACACTCAATATACTTACAGCTTTCAAGCCTTTTTTCTTTGACTTTACAGTCACAGAGAATTAACCATGAAATACTTGTACGTCACTATAAGATGTTGCACGATGTAGCGGAACAAATATGTGTCATAGAAGACACACGTCGTATTTATGAAGATTATAAATCTGGTTTAACCAGTATTGAGGAAACCGATATGCCACAATACAAAGCACCCTTACGTGATATGCACTTCGTTTTGCATGAGTTATTAAATGCTGAAGAACATTACGCGAAACTCCCTGCATTCCAAGAAACCGTAAGCCGTGAATTGATTGATCAATATTTAGAAGCTGGCGCGGATTTCTGTGAAAATGAATTATCTCCACTTAACCAAATCGGTGACAGTGAAGGCTGTAAATGGAATGATGGTGTAGTCACCACACCTACAGGCTTTAAAGCAGCCTATGACAAATATGTAGAATTAGGCTTCCCTTCTCTTTCAGTTCCAGAAGAGCATGGCGGTCAAGGTTTACCGGGTTCTTTAGCAACAGCTATTTCTGAAATGGTGGGTGCGGCAAACTGGGCGTGGGGTATGTACCCAGGTCTTTCACATGGTGCGGTTCGTACGATTGAGCATCATGGTTCTGCTGAGCAAAAAGCAACATATTTACCTAAACTTGTTTCAGGTGAGTGGACTGGTACTATGTGCTTAACAGAATCTCATGCAGGTTCTGACTTAGGAATTATCCGCTCTAAAGCTGAGCCACAAGCAGATGGTAGCTATGCAATCTCTGGCGAGAAAATCTTTATCTCTGCTGGTGAACACGATATGGCGGAGAACATCGTTCACATCGTCTTGGCGCGTTTACCAGGTGCTCCTAAAGGTACTAAAGGTATCTCGTTATTCATCGTACCTAAGTTCAATGTAAATGCAGATGGTTCTATTGCAGACCGTAATGCAGTTCGTTGTGGTTCAATTGAACACAAAATGGGTATCCACGGTAACGCAACGTGTGTAATCAATTTTGATAACGCAAAAGGTTTCTTGATTGGACCTGAAAACCGTGGTTTACATGCAATGTTTACCTTTATGAACACTGCACGTATTGGTACTGCTGTTCAAGGTTTAACAGCATCTGAATCATCTTTCCAAGGCGCACTTGCATATGCGAAAGATCGTTTAGCAATGCGTTCACTTTCTGGTCCTAAAGCACCAGAGAAAGAAGCTGATCCAATCATTGTTCACCCAGCTGTACGTAACATGTTGATGACGCAAAAGGCATTTGCTGAAGGTGGTCGTGCATTGGTTTACTTCTTATCTCAATATGCAGATATCGTAGAGCAAGGTGTCACTGAAGAAGATCGTAAATTTGCTGACAACATCTTGTCATTATTAACACCAATTGCAAAAGCGTTCTTAACTGAAACAGGTTCTGAATCAGCGAAACACGGTGTACAAGTATTTGGTGGTCACGGCTTTATTTCTGAACATGGTATGGAGCAAATTGTACGTGATACACGTATCTCTTGCTTATACGAAGGTACAACTGAAATCCAAGCACTTGATTTGTTAGGCCGTAAAGTATTGGGTACGCAAGGTGCAATGTTGAAAGACTTCACCAAGATCATCCATAAATTTGCTGAAGCAAACAAAGACAATGCTGAACTGAAAGAATTTGTTGAACCACTTGCTGCTCTAAACAAAGAGTGGGGTGATTTAACCATGCAAATCGGTATGAAAGCAATGCAAAACCCGGATGAAGTTGGCGCAGCTGCGGTTGACTACCTATACTTCTCTGGTTATGTAACACTTGCATTCTTATGGGCTCGCATGGCGCTTGTTGCACAACAAAAGCTTGCTGAAGGTTCTACTGAAACTGGCTTCTATAATGCAAAAATTAAGACTGCGCGTTTCTACTTCAAGAAAATCTTACCACGTGTTCGCTCACATGTTGACGTGATCGCGGGTGGCTTAGATCCATTGATGTCATTAGACGCAGAAGACTTTGCATTCTAATTAGAATGTCGAGTTAGGCATTTAAAAAACTGTACTCAAGAGTGCAGAAATAGAGAAAGGACGGTCATAGCTTTGGCAGTCCTTTTTCTTTATAAATAGAGCGTTATTTACTTAGACCATCTAACAACATACATGTTTGTTGGTTAAACTGATCTAAGTCTACAGATTCAAACAATAAACAGGTGAACGAACATGCCAATTTATAATGCGCCACTTGCAGATATGAAATTCATTCTGAATGACGTTTTCAATGCAGAGCAATTCTGGCAAGCCAACGAAAAGCTTGCACATGTTGATGCGGCAACGGCTGAAGCAATTTTAGAAGAAATGGCTAAATTTGCACAAAATGTTACGCTTCCTTTAAACCGTACAGGTGATGAAGAAGGCGCTCATTATGAAAATGGCAAAGTCACGACACCTGCTGGTTTTAAAGAAGCATTCCAACAATATGCTGAAGGCGGTTGGATTGGCCTAGGTGCTGAAGAGGAATGGGGCGGCCAGGCAATGCCAAAAATGCTGACTGTACTTGCAGATGAAATGTTATTTGCTACCAATCCATCATTCATGCTCTACCCGCTTCTCTCTGTCGGTGCTGGTATGGCGTTAAACAGCTATGCATCTCAAGAGCAGAAAGAAACCTATTTACCTAAAATCTATTCAGGTGAATGGTCTGGAACGATGTGTTTAACTGAACCTCATGCAGGTACAGATTTAGGTATTATCAAAACTAAAGCTGAACGCAACCAAGATGGTACGTACAACATTACTGGTACTAAAATCTTCATCACTGGTGGTGACCATGATCTTGCTGACAACATCATTCACCTTGTTTTAGCAAAAACACCTGATGCACCTGCGGGTTCACGCGGGATCTCACTCTTTATCGTGCCTAAATTCCTTGTTAATGCTGATGGTTCATTGGGCGAACGTAATACAGCGGGTCCTGGTTCAATTGAACACAAAATGGGAATCAAAGCGTCTGCAACATGTGTCATGAACTTTGATGCAGCCAAAGGCTTCCTTGTTGGTAAAGAAAATGAAGGACTAGCAGCGATGTTCGTGATGATGAATTACGAACGTTTGTCGATGGGTATTCAGGGCCTAGGTGCTTCTGAATATGCATACCAAAATGCAGCACAATATGCGACTGATCGTGTACAAGGTCGTAGTGCAACAGGTGTTAAATCACCAAACAAACCTGCTGACAGCATCCTTGTACATGGTGATGTGCGTCGTATGTTGCTCAATGCGCGTGCCAACAATGAAGCTTCTCGTGCATTTGCTGTTTACGTTGGTCAACAACTCGACATTACCAAATTTTCAACCGATCCTGAAGCTGTAGCGAAGGCAAATAATCGTGTTGCGTTATTAACACCAATTGCTAAAGCCTATTTAACGGATACAGCTTTTAATGCCACGATTGACGCGCAAATGGTGTTTGGTGGCCATGGCTATATTCGTGAATGGGGCATGGAACAATGTGTTCGTGACTTACGTATTGCACAAATCTATGAAGGCACCAATGGCGTTCAGTCACAAGATTTAATTGGTCGTAAAACAATTAAATGTAATGGTGAATTCATTGCTGAATATATTGAAGAAATCCGTGATTTTGCCAATGGTCTAGATACAGACTTAAACTTCATTAAAGATGCGACTTTAGATATTGCAACTGAAGTAGATATGATTACGCAGCATATTTTAGAAAGGGCAAAAGAAAATGCTGATTTCGCAAATGCTGCGGCAGTAGAGTATTTACATGTCGTTGGGTTATTAAGCTTCTCTTATATGTTTGCTCGTATTGCCAATGCTGCAAAAAATAAGCAAGGTCAATTCTACCAAGACAAACTTGCATTGACTCATTACTTCATCCAACGCCTCTTGCCTGATTTAAATGCACGTGTTGCTAAAATCAAAGCAGGTGCAGAAGTTATTATGAATTTCAGCGAAGATTATTTTACGAATCAGGCTTAATTTCATCATCAACTGAAATAAGACATTAAAACGCCCGATCATTCGGGCGTTTTTTTATTTACAACTAATGCTTTTTTTTAGAACATTTACTGTTCTATAGTCAAACCACCTAATTATTTATACAAGTAATTTCTATCAAGTCATTGATCAGAAATGAAATTTACGTTTTTGTATGAACTTTTAGAAACTGTTGATTATCGATTCAATTTTGTACTTTTGAATCCTAGATGATTATCCTACCGTGGAGCGACATGGATGTCGCTATTGGGCGGGGGATATGAGCAAAAACAAAGCACTGCTTTGTTTGCAGCGCAAGGTTTGGCATCGCCTACGCAAAGCAATTTAAACTTTGGTTGTAAGATGTGACATTGCAAGCTTTTTATACTCAAACAATTTTATTTTTCCATACAGTTGATTTAATTAAAAATATTAATTAAGAAAAATTATATCGTGTGGCTATAAAAGTTGACCGCAATATAAATCAAGTTGCATCAAAAAATCTTACTTTGGATAAAACTTCCGAATTGATTCAGCCATCTCTGGATTTTGGGTTTGCAAAGCATTTGCTGCACTTGTGGCATCCACAGCACTGCGATTTTGACTGACTTTAAATTTCCCTAAGATTGAATCTATTTCAATCTCAATCGCCACAATTTTTTCTAATTGCTCTTCGATATAATCATTCGGCGCATCCCCCATTTTCCAAGGTACAACCTGTGGTGCTTCATGCTGACGTGTCAATCGCGCCAAAATACCCCGCAAATATTTTTCATCATCTATTTTTCGAATTGTTCCCTTCACATGCACAACACGATAATTCCATGTCGGTACTTCCCGATGATGCTCAAATTTTCCTGGATACCAATTCGGTGAAATATAACTTTGCTCAGCATGGAAAATCACATAAGCCGATTCAACCTGTTCTAACAAGTTAAATAAAGGATTGGCTTTGGCGATATGTCCACGTAACAATCCAGACTTGCCAGCTGAACGATCCAATTCAAAAGGAATATGATTCGCTTCAATTTCACCGTCATAAGTAACCATCAAACTTCCCAATGGATTCTGTTCAATTAAATCGAAAAGTTCAGTGAGATTCTCTTGTTTAAAATGAGTAGGAAGATACATGTTTTTTCCTAATACTCTTTCGAGCCATCTGGGCTGGTTTTAAATATTTCAGGTAATTCAGCATTTTCAGTAAAAGCTTCACCTTTAAAAATATTAACCACTTCAATTTCCCCTATAATTTGCTGATTAAACTCGTCTAGTCGCTCAGCTGGGATCCATAACTCCTGACAAAAATCATCACCAACCGTATGTACTTCAAACTGAGCCAGATACTCATCATTCAATTCAAACCGTGTGACATAGCCAATATAACCACTTGCTTGATCTATGGTATTCCAATCTAAAGCAATTTTTTCAGCATACTTCTGATTTAAAACAGGATAGAAAATAGGTTGCCAATACAATCTTGGTGGGAAATTTTTAAAGCCACTCTTTTCAATCAATTGATATTCAAAAAGTCCAATTGGTCGGTACAAATACATTGTTATTCCTTTAATTGTATTGAAAATAATCTATCTATAGACTAATCAGGTGAAATGATCAATTTCTTAATTAAATAGTTGTTATTTATTCGCCATAAACATTTTACTTCACTTTTCATGTGCATGAAATTTGCATAGTGTTTAATGATAAAGAACACACGCAAATGGAGGATGTTATGAATAAAGATCCACGTATAGAAAAAATAGAAAACCTCCTCGATAAATTGGGCAATATAGAGGTGGTCCCACATGTTTGAACAACTAAAAGCTTATTTATAAGTGATACTCTGCTCTAGTTAAGCTACCTTATTTTGTTGTGGTAGCTGGTCA